>NZ_JADPLO010000089.1:0-20009 GCF_015667765.1 Bacteroides sp. 1001302B_160321_D4
TTTAAAACCTCTGTGTACTCTGCGTCCTCTGTGGTGAAAAAAAATCAGCACGCTTTGAAACTCATATCCAGTCCTTTCACTGAATGAGTCAAAGCCCCTACCGAGATGAAGTCTACGCCACATTCGGCATAGTCACGGAGGGTATCAAAAGTAATGCCGCCCGAAGATTCGGTTTCGTATTTGCCTGCTACCATCTCCACTGCTTTCTTAGTCATTTCGGGAGTGAAGTTATCAAACATGATACGATCCACTCCGCCGAGGTCAAGAACTTGTTGCAGTTCGTCGAAGCTGCGGACTTCTATTTCTATTTTTAGGTCTTTGCCTTTTTCCTTGCAATATTCTTTAGCGCGAGTGATAGCTTTGTCGATACCTCCGGCAAAGTCTACGTGGTTGTCTTTCAGAAGAATCATATCGAACAAACCAATACGATGGTTTACTCCACCACCGATTTTCACTGCCATTTTTTCGAGGATGCGCATACCGGGAGTTGTCTTACGGGTGTCGAGCACACGGGTATTTGTTCCTTCCAATACCTTTGCATATTTGCGGGTCATGGTTGCGATGCCGCTCATACGCTGCATCACGTTCAACATCAGGCGTTCGGTCTGAAGCAAAGATTGCACTTTTCCTTCCACTACCATTGCTACGTCGCCCGGTTTCACTTCTGTTCCATCGTTGATAAACACTTCCACTTTCATAGTGGGGTCGAAGCGATTGAAAATTTCTTTGGCAACTTCGATACCTGCCAGTACACCGGCTTCTTTGATAAGCAATTTTGATTTTCCCATTGCCGTAGCGGGAATACATGAAAGGGTGGTATGATCGCCATCACCTATATCTTCTGCAAAAGCAAGATCGATCAACTTGTCGATCAGTTCTTTTTCCTTATTCATTGATCTTGTCAATTCTTATTTGATGTATTAAATATTGATTCTGCACTTTCTTCAGGAAGCAGTTCACACGAAAGTTCCCATTAGTAGTAGCCAACGTGCCGATAACGAAACTTGATTCGTCCCGTTTTCCCTGATGGTTCACATTAAATCCGCTGACTTTATTCTCCGTAAAGAATTCCTGCATCGCAGCTGTTGCTTTCTGTTTGTCAACGTTTGTCGAGCGACCTTGGAGCACCAGGTTTACCTTGTCCCCCATATACTTACTTAGCTCTTGCGAGCTTCCTCTTTTAAATGCCGTAATCACTCCTGCCGGTATCTCTTGCGCCATTAGCAACGAGAGGGAAAGAAGCAATGCGGTCATTCCTACGAGCACTCGTTTTTTCATAATTACAAGCTTTTAAGTTGAAGTTTAAAGGCTTAAACTTTCAACTAATGATAGGCAAAGGTAAGCATTAATTGCAGAATAACATAAAAAATGCCTATTTTTGTGCAATAATCAGAATTATAGAGACATGAAAACAACCCTGCTCGTCGTAGGACGAACCGTAGAACAACACTATATCACTGCCATCAACGACTATATCCAGCGCACCAAACGCTATATCACTTTTGATATGGAAGTGATTCCCGAACTGAAAAACACCAAGAGTCTTTCAATGGAAGTACAGAAAGAAAAGGAAGGAGAACTGATACTGAAAGCTCTTCAACCGGGAGACGTCGTGGTGCTGCTCGATGAACACGGAAAAGAAATGCGCTCTCTTGAGTTTGCCGAATATATGAAACGGAAAATGAATACGGTAAACAAACGATTGGTGTTCATTATCGGAGGTCCTTATGGCTTTTCAGAAAAAGTGTATCAGGCAGCACACGAAAAGATTTCAATGTCGAAGATGACTTTTTCTCATCAAATGATTCGGTTGATATTCGTGGAGCAGATTTATCGGGCAATGACGATATTGAATGGAGGGCCGTATCATCATGAATAGTAACTTATCTCATATACTATTATAAACGAGACAAAATAGACTTTTTAATTTCATCCCAAGATACATCCACAAACATATAAGGCATTGGTTCCTCCTCCGCATCTTCAAAATAAGCTAAACTTTTCATAGCCATAAAAGAAGATGAGTCAGGATATTTTTGAGCAAGCCAAGGATAAGTATAGTTCACGATATCTATTTTAACCTCATTCAATACGTAAATGTGTATATTCTTAGAATCATTTAAGATAGTCAGTGTCCCAAGTGTTCGCAAAGCTTCCTTCAAATCTTGAGAATCTACATTAATCTGACCAAAAAAATCCAAATCGACCGACTTTCGATGTCCTAATTGCAAAGCTAATGCAGTACCACCGACTAGACGAGTATTACAAAGTACAGGTAACTGTTGCAACTTTTTTAAAAGTTCCAGTGTTGTGGATTCGACCGTTGATAAGTGTAACATCTAAATTGTTCTTTAGGAGTTTGTGAAATGGCAGAAAGATAAGCTAAAGCCCGAGGCTCCAATTCACGAAACCCTTTAGCTATTTCGACGATCCTCCCAAGTCCATAATATTGTTTTACAATATTCCAATCTTGCAACATACCATATTCAAGCACTCTCTTTATTATATATTGTGAATGCTTCTCCATATCCAAATCATCTTTATTGACATCCCAAAAAAGATATGTTGAAAATCGAGTAATATATTCTTCCATTGTCTATCGTATTGCAATCCTTAATATGACAAAGATAAAAATAAAAAATGAATCGAACGCAAGCTAATAGCTATATTTCACAAAACTGTATTATTCTCTTCTTCATAGATTTTATTAAAAACTCTACAAAGTTTTTTTTCATCCGCAATTAGTTGACGAAGTTCTGCCAACCGTCCGGCATTATCCGATTGGGGTATCCATAACGTCAGATACCCTCCTTCTGCATATTTTTCAGTTAGATGTTTCCGAAAACGGGCATATTGCTCTTCTTTATCCATCTCCGGATAATGAGACAGCCCATATTGTACGGTACGGCGTAAAGTAACTTCGGGATCAATAATTCGGTCAGCCTCGGCAACAATCATTCCATAGATTGTTCTGGGAGCCTGTTTATTAGAAGCCCGATGATCTTCTATCGCCTCTTTCATCTGCAACAGCTGTTCATCCGTAAACCAACGCCGCAAAGTTTCGTCGGCTAACAATACTTTGCCGGAGGTTATATGATGAAATTCACGTCCTTCATACAACCCCAGGTCATGATAAGCAGCAATGACATAAACCATCGAATAATCGACTTCATAATACGTCGCTAATTTCAGACTTTCCTCAATTACCTTTTCTACATGGTCAATTTGATGCGCTTTATCAAAGTTAGCGTATTGAGGAATAATACTTTGCCGAACATAGTTTTGCAATTCAGCAGGCACATGATGAGTCATATTCGATCTTTTTAGCTAGTAAATTCTTTTATTTATATTATTCCCGATTCATCAAACGATGTTCTGCCATCTGTTCGAACTTTGTTCCCGGACGACCATAATTGGCGTATGGATAGATAGAAATACCGCCACGAGGAGTAAAGATACCTGTTACTTCAATATATTTGGGATTCATTAGTTTTATAAGATCCTTCATAATGATATTTACGCAGTCCTCATGAAAAGCACCATGACTGCGGAAACTGAAAAGGTATAGTTTCAAACTTTTGCTTTCTACCATTTTTATATCAGGAATATAGCTGATACGTATTTCAGCAAAATCCGGTTGCCCCGTGATAGGACACAGACTTGTAAATTCCGGGCAGTTAAAACGTACCCAATAATCATTTTCAGGATGCTTATTATCAAAAGCTTCCAATACTTCAGGAGCATAATCTTGCTTATACTCGGTCTTTCTTCCTAATAAAGAAAGTTGGTCTTTTAATTCTGTCATTGTACTCGTTAACTACAACCCCTATTCTAGATAAAAAAACACATTTCCTCTTTCACCTATCACCGACCAATCTTAAACACTCTATTCATCGATGTTTCAGTGGTGAAAGATTCGTTTTACAACCTATCACCGCATCTATCACCTATCACCTATCACCATCAACTCTTAACCCACGGTTGCTTTATCCGCAGCTTACTTGTTACAGTTTGTTTCATTACCTGAAACAAAGAGTTTCCCGTAGAGAAACAAAGTGTTTCACACCGAGGAACCAAGTGTTTCACGCCTTGGAACTAATAGTTTCAAGTAACAGAAACTTTAGTTTCCCACCGTTGAAACTCTAGTTTCCTACCGTTGGAACTTTAGTTTCAAGCTGCTGAAACTAAACTAAGCCAATACATTCCAGGCAGAAGCTACTATCTTCTATTAATTGAAACTTACCGGTGACAATAGATGTGACGGCAAAATATCAAGTTTTGTTGCTGTCACCACTTGCTGTCACAAACTATTTATTTTATAATCAACTGTTTAACAACAACAATGTGACAGATGACAGCAAGAAAATGCATTTTAATCTCTATGTAGAGATATTATTGATTCTTACTTTTTAAATACTTCTCCAATCCTTCCCGTCGTAACGTACAAGCCGGGCAATGTCCGCAGCCATCTCCTTGAACACCATTATAGCATGTCAAAGTCTCGGTGCGAATCAGTTCCAGTACTCCCAGTTTGTCGGCCAACGCCCATGTCTCTGCTTTATCAATCCACATCAAAGGAGTATGAATTACAAACTGTTCATCCATAGCCAAATTGAGAGTCACATTGAGAGACTTGATAAACGCATCCCTACAATCGGGATAACCGCTGAAATCCGTTTGGGAAACTCCCGTTACCAAATGATTAATACCACGTTCACGGGCATACACAGCCGCAATACTCAAAAAGAACAGGTTACGTCCCGGAACAAATGTATTGGGAACACTATCTGCCGGCTTTTCCTGATCCATCACCATGGTGGTATCGGTCAATGAATTATGGCCTAGCTGTCCGATGAAGGAAACATCCATCACATCAAATTCCACTTCCGCTTTCCGGGCTATCTCCCGCGCAAGTTCCACTTCTTTCTGATGCTTCTGACCATACAGAAAACTCAAGGCATATACTTTCTTAAAATTGCGTTTTGCCCAAAACAGGCAAGTGGTAGAATCCTGCCCACCACTAAACACAACCAATGCTGCTTTTCTATTCATATTCTATATTAAATATCTTTGACTTTCAATACATTATAAGAGATGTCCGTGTCGTAAACATCACTACCGTCTATTTTCTTGATTGCTTTCACCACACGGATCGTCACCGGGAGGATCATCACCTCATACAAGGATTTCAATACAATCTGAATCCCCATCATGATAAGCAGTTCTTTCCAAGCAATGACACCTCCAAAAGCTACCGGGAAGAAAATCAATGAATCGGCAGTCTCACCCACCACAGTCGACCAAATGGCACGGGCTGAAAAGTTACGTCCCTGACTGGCTACTTTCATTTTACTCATCACATATGCATTAAGAAACGAGCCTACCAAAAAGGCCATCAGACTGGCAGCCACAATACGAGGAGCCATACCGAACACAAAATCAAAGTGCTCTTCACCTTCCCAAAAAGGAGCAGCAGGAATGGCAACAGCTATCAACCCAAGAGCGACCACAAAGAAGTTCATAGCAAAACCACTCCAAATGATAAGGCGCGCTTTCTTGAATCCCCAAACCTCGGCGATACAGTCATTTATAATATAAGAAATAGGAAAAACCAATAATCCGGCTGTTACGGTCAAACTACCGATCTGGATTACTTTCGTTTCAAGAAGATTGGCTGCAATAAGGCAAACGTTAAAAAGGATACCCAGCAGCATAAAGGGTACAGATACTTTTTCTTTCATAATTCCTGTTTTTTACGTGGTGTTCTAGAATACACGACCGCTATTCACGGCATCAAATGTCTTTTTATTCTTTTGCGCTGCAAAGGTATAGGAAAAACTATGAAAAAGCAAAAGAAATCCGATGATTGACATACATTTCATTGAAAAGACATAACTTTGCCAAATACAGAGCTTAATGTTTGTATCAAAGATTAAACTTATAAACTATATTTAAAGAAACGATATCTAAATCATGGCAAAAGAAAATAAAAGCAATATCATCATCTACCAAAGTGAAGACGGGCAGACACACATAGAAGTGCAGATGGACGAAGATACCGTATGGCTATCCCAACAGCAAATGGCCGACCTTTACCAAACGTCTCGAACAAATGTGGTAGAACATATTAAGCACATTTATGAAGATGGTGAACTTGTTGAAGAATCAACCTGTCGGAAAATCCGACAGGTTCGACAAGAAGGAGCGCGCATGGTTGAAAGAGAAATTCCTCACTACAATCTTGATATGATAATATCTTTAGGCTACCGAATAAATTCAATTCAAGCCACACACTTCCGTCAATGGGCAACGGCACGCCTTAAAGAATATATCATCAAAGGCTTCACCATAGACGATGAACGATTGAAGCAGCTGGGAGGAGGCTATTATTGGAAAGAGTTACTCGACCGCATCCGTGACATCCGATCGTCTGAAAAGGTGATGTATAGACAAGTGCTTGATATCTATGCTACTGCCGTAGATTACGATCCCCACGCCAAACAATCTATTGAATTCTTCAAGATTGTTCAGAATAAGCTACACTTTGCAGCCCACGGACATACAGCTGCAGAAGTTATTTATGAACGAGCCGATGCCGACCAACACATGATGGGACTAACTTCCTTTAAAGGCGACCATCCGACATTGCGCGATGCAAAGATAGCCAAGAACTACTTGAGCGCAGAAGAACTCAAAGTGCTGAACAACCTTGTCTCCGGATATTTTGATTTTGCCGAAGTACAAGCTATCAAGCACCGTCCAATGTACATGAACGATTACATCAAACATCTGGATGCCATACTGTCTTCTACGGGAGAAGTTCTATTGATGGATGCCGGTATGATAAGTCATGAACAAGCTATGGATAAAGCTGAAACAGAATATCGCAAGTGGGAAGTACGCACGCTTTCACCCGTAGAACAAGCCTACCTCAACAGTATCAAAACACTGAATCATAAAACTAAAAAGAAAGGATGACTAAAAAAAAATGAAAACTCTCTATGAACAATCCTTTTCAGACGACTACAGTGAAAGAAAAAGCTATAGACGCAGCCCATACCGCACAAGCAACTGTCCAAAAGGCTAAACACAGAGTACAGGAAATACTGGATTGACAATAAAAAAGAGCCTTCCCATCAGCGTCGTATTCTGACAGGAAAGCTCATCACTTTGACCTTAAAACACATCACTCAATTAAAAAGGCGCATCAGGAGGAGAAATCTTTCAATTCCTCTTTCAACCGTTTACGGATGAAAAACAAACGGCTCTTCACCGTTCCCATCGGCAATCCTAATTTCTCGGCAATTTCTCTATATTTAAATCCAGCTACAAACATCTGAAAAGGCACTTTCATCTCTTCCGGTATGGAATGTATCACCCTATACAACTGTTTCATATCGTATGTAAATTCGAATCTGTCAGCATCCTCATCTTCTATCAGATGTTGTTGATTGATGGAGTAACTATCATCAATCAAGTTCATTTCGCGAACTGTACGACGATAGTTATTCACGAAAATATTACGCATAAGCGTATACATCCATCCTTTCAGATTTTTGCTATACGTAAACTTCTCCTGATTATCCAATGCCTGCAACAAACAATCCTGAACCAAATCATTGGCAGATTCGCGATCTGCCGTCAATTTATATGCGAAGCGATGCAAATCCGGTTGTATCGCTAATATTCCTTTCGTAAAATCTACTTTTTCCATCGTCGTATTTCTTTTATCTAATTAGTACGGTACAAAGATCCGCTTTTTTAGAATCATTATAAATAGCAATTCTTCCGATTAGTTTGGCAATTTTTCCTTTGCCCCTCTCAACCATTTCTTTTTTTAGTTGTTGATTGGGCATTCACCTAAAACTTAACTCATAATGAAAACAAGCTTTAAAATGGTAGCTATGCTACTGGGGATAGGAATTTTCCCCCTCTGTGCCCATGCACAAAAGAAGGTAATCATCGAAGATGAAGAACCCAACTCAATCATGTTTGTCTCGAAGAACAAAGCAGGAGATGAAATCATCCGAATCATGAACGACCGTTCACAGATGCGTTTTCACGACCCCAATGCTCCCCGCTTCCTGCTCACTGACCAGAAAGGGAAATTCGCCCTCGGTATCGGAGGATACGTTCGTGCAACGGCAGAGTATGATTTTAACGGTATCGTTAATGATGTAGATTTCTATCCGGCATTGATACCACAACGCGGAAGCGGCAATTTTGCAAAGAACCAATTCCAGATGGACATCACCACTTCCACCCTGTTCCTCAAATTGGTAGGACGTACCAAACATTTGGGAGACTTCGTAGTTTACACTGCCGGAAACTTCCGTGGCGATGGAAAGACCTTTGAATTACAAAACGCTTACGCACAATTCCTCGGTTTCACCATCGGGTACAGCTATGGTTCGTTCATGGACCTCTCCGCACTGCCTCCAACTATCGACTTTGCAGGTCCTAACGGATCAGCCTTTTACCGCACTACGCAATTAAGCTATATGTGTGATAAGTTGAAAAACTGGAAGTTTGGTGTTTCTATGGAAATGCCTTCAGTAGACGGAACAACCAATAATGATTTGTCTATCAACACCCAACGGATGCCTGACTTTGCCACTTCCGTACAGTACAACTGGAACAGCAACAGCCATATTAAATTAGGAGCCATTATCCGCAGCATGACTTATTCGAGCAATGTGCATGAAAAAGCCTATTCTGCTACCGGCTTCGGTCTGCAAGCCTCTACAACCTTCAATATTACCAAGAAATTGCAGGCATACGGACAATTTAATTATGGAAAAGGTATCGGTTCCTACCTGAATGATTTAAGCAACCTGAACGTAGATATCGTCCCCGATCCCGACAAGGAAGGAAAAATGCAAGTTCTTCCGATGCTGGGATGGTATGCAGGATTGCAATACAATCTTTGCCCGAGCATCTTTATATCCGGAACATACAGTCTGTCCAGACTTTATTCTGAAAATGGATACCCTAGTGAGAATCCCGAATCCTATCGTAAAGGACAATATCTGGTAGCCAATGCTTTCTGGAATGTAAGCAGCAATCTGCAAGTCGGCGTTGAATATTTGAGAGGATGGCGCACTGATTTCAGTTCCGCAACCCGCCATGCCAACCGGTTGAATATGCTGGTGCAGTATTCTTTCTAAACTGACATAATAAAACAAAAAAGCCGTCTCAACACCATGTTCGAGACGGCTTTTCTATATATAAAGGACTAGAAATTTAGAACTTATAGTTCACGCTCACACCAAATACTTTATTAGTACGGCTGTAAACGTCTTTATCCACTAATGATGCCATCGATGTTGCCTCTAAACCACGTGGTTTTTCTTTAGTGTAATCACTATATGTAGTCCAGAAATAAGCTACATCAAGGCTCAATGCCTGAGTAAAATTGATACGACCTCCAAAACCTACTGAATAAGAGTCACAAGAAAAACTTGTATCTGATTGGAAAGCGTCGCTCAAACCGTAGTCTGTTTTCTGATAACCTCCACTAACAGTGAATAATTTGTTAATATCCCACTCAACACCAGCCAAATACTCGTGTGTACCATGTTTCAATGTTTTCTGTTTGCCATCTGCCATACCAGCATTCTTATCATCAAAGAAGTGATATTCTACTGAAGCCCGAAGTGAAGGCAAAAACTCATAACTTGCTGCAACAGAAAGCATAGAAGGAAGGTCACTTGGTGTATTCACACCATTCGCATAAGGTGCCATAAAATCCGCCGCTGCATCTGGAAACTCACGCGTATGCGTATCATTCTCAATATTCATATTAGCTTTGAATTCATACTTCGCCGCCAAATTCAATTTGCCAAATTTAGCATCTACACCAATAATAGGCGTCAACCCCCAACCTGTCTGGTCACAATCAAGCTCAATCTTTGTATTATCAAGTTTTTGAAGCAAAGGTCCTGATTGCGCCTGTGCTGCCTGAGTTGCTTGTTCCAAGCTCATACCAGGATTAGCAGCCATGATTTGTTGTACCATGGCAGCACCTAATTGTTGAGCCACACCATCTTTCAAAGCAATATTCAAATAACCTTTATACCCGCCTGTAAAATAATTCATACGAGCACCGGCAAAAACAGAAAAATGCTTATTAATCTTATAACTTGCTCCTAACTGGAAACCGTAAATATACTGACGACCTTCCATAGCTGAATTAATATTGTACATATTAGGTTTCAGTATTCCCCCACTCGCAGAAGTTGCCAAACTAATAGCAGCAGCATCAAACATAGGCAAACCATTATCAAAAGAAGCTTTTCCGCCACCACCAACAATAGCAAAGCTACCGGAAAATGCCCAGTCACCTTTTTTATATACAGCATGTATGGAAGGAATAACGGGAGCAGAAGCTTTTCCTTCATAATTACGCACAGTGGTCTGTCCATCCATAGTCCATAAAGGACTTGTAGCAGCTATATCACGAGTCTGATATGCACTTTGAATAGTAAGCGCTACTTGAAGACCATCTTTGGGAAGAAATGCCAGTCCGGCAGGATTACTATAAACTCCATCAACATCAATGGAAGCGCCGCGGGCTATCATGCGCAAGAAAGCAGCATTCTGATTCGTATTGGTTAGATAATCTCCGGCAAAAGTTGGAATTGAAACGATCAACATTGCAAGACCAATCAACGAAATTTTTCTCATCTAAATCTTTTTTTAATTATTTCGGGCGCAAAGATACGATATTATTGCACACGAGAGATATGTTTGTGCATTTTTTTTCATTTACCTGCCCATTTTAATTGAAAAAACAAACTGTTTCTAATGAAACAATCTATATTTACTACTGTACAGAAAGCAAACAAATCCACCTGTTCCGATGTTTAATACTATATAATTATAGAATACTATTATGGCCTATACAATTGCATTTTTCGGCACAAAGCCTTATGACGAGTCCTCTTTCAATGACAAAAACAAAGAGTTTGGATTTGAAATACGCTATTACAAAGGACATCTGAATAAAAACAACGTACTACTGACACAAGGAATGGATGCAGTCTGTATCTTTGTGAACGACGTTGCCGACGCAGAAGTAATCCGTGTGATGGCGGCAAACGGAGTGAAACTACTGGCATTACGCTGTGCCGGATTTAATAATGTAGATTTAAATGCTGCCGCCGCTGCCGGAATCACCGTAGTGCGGGTTCCCGCTTATTCTCCCTATGCTGTTGCAGAATACACGGTAGCACTTATGCTATCGCTAAACCGCAAAATACCCCGCGCCTCCTGGCGTACCAAAGACGGTAATTTCTCCCTGCATGGTCTGATGGGATTCGATATGCACGGGAAAACAGCAGGTATCATCGGCACTGGGAAAATAGCAAAAATACTGATTCACATCTTAAAAGGGTTCGGAATGAACGTACTGGCTTACGACCTCTATCCGGACTACAACTTCGCCCGTCAAGAACAAATTGTTTATACTTCACTGGACGAACTATACCACAATTCGGATATTATCTCCTTACACTGTCCGCTCACTGAAGAGACCAAATACCTGATAAACGACTACTCTATCAGCAAAATGAAAGACGGAGTAATGATTATCAATACCGGTCGCGGGCAATTGATTCATACCAATGCGCTGATTGAAGGGTTGAAAAACAAGAAAATAGGTTCCGCAGGACTGGACGTATACGAGGAAGAAAGCGAATACTTTTATGAAGATCAATCCGACCGCATTATCGACGATGATGTACTCGCCCGTTTGCTCTCGTTCAACAATGTAATCGTCACTTCTCATCAAGCTTTTTTCACACATGAAGCAATGGAGAATATTGCCGCAACCACCCTGCAAAACATAAAAGATTTTATCAATCATAAGCCTTTATTAAATGAAGTGAAGAAATAAAACTTTTAAGCTGCTTTCTTTGTTTACCAAACATATAAACAAATAAGAGAAAGGACAGTTTTTATGAAAAAAGTAATACATAAAGCAGATACAAGAGGACATTCCCAGTATGATTGGCTGGATAGTTATCACACTTTCAGTTTTGACGAGTACTTCGACTCCGATCGTATCAATTTTGGTGCTCTTCGCGTATTAAATGATGATAAGGTTGCGCCCGGACAAGGTTTTCAGACTCACCCGCATAAAAATATGGAAATCATTTCCATTCCTCTGAAAGGACATCTGCAACATGGAGACAGCAAGAAGAACAGCCGCATTATTACTGTCGGAGAAATTCAGACAATGAGTGCGGGAACAGGAATCTTCCATAGTGAAGTAAATGCAAGTCCGGTAGAACCGGTGGAATTCCTGCAGATTTGGATTATGCCGAGAGAACGGAATACCCGTCCCGTTTATCAGGATTTCAGCATTGCAGAACTGGAGCGTCCGAACGAACTGGCAGTCATCGTATCTCCCGACGGTAGCACACCTGCTTCCCTTTTGCAAGATACCTGGTTCTCCATCGGCAAAGTAGAAGCCGGAAAGAAATTAGGTTATCACATGCATCAAAGTCATGCAGGCGTCTATATCTTCCTCATTGAAGGAGAAATAGTAGTAGACGGTGAAGTTCTGAAACGTCGTGACGGCATGGGTGTTTACGATACGAACAGCGTTGAACTGGAGACATTGAAAGACTCACATATTCTATTAATAGAAGTACCTATGTGATATCATCATTAAAAATAATAAACTAAAGCTGCCAGATAATCTTATGGCGAAATTAAACATAGCAGATATCCGACAGGAATATACGAAAGGCGGGTTGCGGGAAAGTGAACTTCCCGGCGACCCGCTTTCGCTTTTCAGTCGTTGGCTGCAAGAAGCGATTGACGCAGAGGTGGACGAACCGACTGCGGTCATTGTAGGAACTGTATCCCCCAAAGGGAGACCGTCCACACGTACAGTATTGTTAAAAGGACTCCATGATGGAAAATTTATCTTTTATACCAATTACGAAAGCCGCAAAGGCAAACAATTGACACAAAACCCATCTATCTCCCTCTCTTTTGTCTGGCACGCTCTCGAAAGACAAATACATATAGAAGGAATAGCGACGAAAGTTTCACCGGAAGAATCGGATGAATACTTCCAGAAGCGTCCTTATAAAAGCCGGATTGGCGCACGAATTTCTCCGCAAAGTCAACCGATAGCAAGCAGAATGCAATTGATACGATCCTTCGTCAGAGAAGCCGCCCGATGGATTGGAAAAGAAGTGGAAAGACCTGATAATTGGGGCGGATATGCCGTCACACCTACAAGGATTGAATTCTGGCAAGGACGCCCCAACCGACTGCACGACCGCTTTCTATACACCCTACAACCGGACGGTGAATGGAAAATCAGTCGTCTTGCTCCTTGATTTCGTCGATTTTTCTTGGCAACTCCAACGAGAATACGTAATATTGCAACTATAAAATAGTCAGCTATGACACTGAATTATATTTATCACAGCGGGTTCGCCATCGAAATGGAAGGTGTAACCATTATCATCGATTACTACAAAGATTCTTCCGAAACGGAACACAACCGGGGAATCGTGCATGATTATCTCCTGCAAAGGCCGGGTAAACTGTACGTATTGGCTACTCATTTCCATCCCGATCACTTTAACCGTGAAATATTGACTTGGAAAGAGCAACGCCCCGACATTCAATACATCTTCTCCAAAGATATTCTGAAGTCCCATCGTGCCAAAGCCGAAGATGCTTTCTATATTAAAAAAGGAGAAACATACGAAGACGACACGATCCGCATCGACGCCTTCGGATCGACAGATGTCGGCAGTTCGTTCCTTCTTCACTTACAAGATTGGAGTATCTTCCATGCCGGCGACTTGAACAACTGGCACTGGAGTGAAGAATCGACCGAAGAAGAGATACGAAAAGCCAATGGTGATTTCCTTGCAGAAGTTAAATATTTAAAAGAAAAAGTGCCTAACATCGATCTAGTGCTATTCCCGGTGGATCGGAGAATGGGAAAAGATTACATGAAAGGGGCAAAACAGTTCATCGAACAAATAAAAACTACTATATTTGTGCCCATGCACTTCAGTGAAGATTATGAAGGAGGAAATGCGCTTCGTAGTTTTGCAGAAAATGCAGGATGCCGTTTTATCAGCATCACCCGTCGGGGCGAAAGTTTTGAGATTACCAAATAAACACATTATAATTATGAATAAATTTACGATTCTGTTTCTTACTATGTTTCTCGCATTGCCGATGGCAATGAAGGCAGATTCTGCAAAAGAGAAGAAAGATGACACCAGGTACCTTGCAGGAGCTGTTCCTGAAGTAGAAGGTAAAGTAGTATTTTCCAAAGAGTTCCAGATTCCCGGAATGAGTCAGGCACAAATCTACGACACAATGACAAAGTGGATGGATGAACGTCTGAAAGAGAATAAAAACACCGACAGCCGCATTGTTTTCTCCGACGAAGTAAAAGGAACAATTGCCGGTATTGGAGAAGAATGGATTGTTTTCCATTCCAGTGCCCTGTCATTAGACCGTACATTAGTTAACTATCAGATTACCGTTACCTGCAAACCCGGAAACTGCCTGGTAGAGCTTGAAAAAATCCGTTTTACTTATCGTGAAACAGAAAAATATAAAGCCGAAGAATGGATTACTGATAAATATGCGCTCAATAAAGCTAAGACTAAATTAGTACGTGGCTTGGCCAAATGGCGTAGAAAAACTGTAGACTTCGCCGATGATATATTCATGGATGTAGCGGTAGCTTTCGGAGCACCTGACACCCGTCCGAAAACAGAGAAAAAGAAGAAAGAAGAAGAGCAAAAAACTCCATCAATCGTTGCAGCCGCAGGTCCGATTGTCATTGGTGGCGCAGATAAAAAGACTGATATAAAAGTGACAACTGGCGAACCTGCTCAAACCACTGTTCCTGCTGCAACTCTCACTCCTGCTACTCCTGCAGGCAAGGCTTCCGCTGATATGCCGGGTTATATAGAAATTGATTTGAAACAAATCCCGGGTGAAGTATATGCTTTGATGGGAAGCGGAAAATTAGTAATCAGCATCGGAAAAGATGAGTTCAACATGACCAATATGACTGCAAATGCTGGTGGCGCACTTGGTTATCAATCAGGAAAAGCAGTTGCCTATTGCACACTTTCACCCGATCAAGCTTACGATGCAATAGAAAAGGCAGATAGCTATACATTAAAATTGTACGCTCCAAACCAAACAACACCTTCGGCTGTTATCGAATGTAAGAAAATGCCTTCACAGACAACTCCGCAAGCCGGACAACCGCGCACGTATGTTGGAGAAATCGTGAAGCTCTTAATGAAAAAATAAAGAAAATCGCAACAATGGAAATAAAAAGTAAATTTGACCATTTTAATATCAACGTCACTAATCTGGAGCGGAGTATCGCTTTTTATGAAAAAGCACTCGGCTTAAAAGAACATCATCGGAAGGAAGCATCCGACGGCTCGTTCACGTTAGTCTACCTGACTGATAACGAAACAGGTTTCTTGCTGGAATTGACGTGGTTGAAAGATCATACTGCTCCATACGAACTGGGGGAAAACGAAAGCCATCTCTGCTTTCGTGTAGCCGGCGATTACGATGCAATCAGAGCTTATCACAAAGAAATGAATTGTGTATGTTTTGAGAACACGGCCATGGGGCTTTATTTCATCAATGACCCGGACGATTACTGGATTGAGGTACTTCCACAAAAGTAAGAGAGGTCGTTCCAAAAGTCCCTAAAAAGAAAAATCACCCTTACTACAATTTGGAGTGGCCCAAAAAGCTAAACAGATTAAAAAGGGACATTTAATAAATAAAAAAGATAAGGCAACTAATTCACTGCGAGTTAGTTGCCTTTTTTTGTATTTCTAAGCAGAGATATTCAACAAATGTCTCCAAAAATTAACAAGATTGATAAAGAGTCCGGTTTTGCATCGGGCTCTTCCCTTTTAACCTTGATTTGACTCTACTATTATTGTACTACTCTATAATATTCCTCTAAGGCTTTTCGGACAGCCTATGCTGTTTCTAAAAAACAAAGCATAATCCTAAAATTGCCGCCAGTATAAAAAAACAACCAGGAACAAATTGGTTAACAAGCAGCCTCATTAGTTGCATTCTGGGCAACACAAACATATCATTCGCCTTACCTTTATCATACAATATGGTAACCTTATCATCTATATGATACTGTTTTGGATAAAGATAAATGTTATTTTCCTCTCCACTCTTTAGATTAGAAGGAAGAAATTGGCAACACTTCTCGTCTTCTCCCTCCAATTTATATTTTATTTTTGGTATACATACATCAGTAATATTCATACCATCAGACTTTACCTGTGTCTCTATATCCACTACCTTTCCATGTGTTTTCCTGTCATACGATTTTATTATCCTGCAATGAAGCATCCACAAGAGTCCCATTTTCAGAATTAGAAAAGCACCCCGCAACATAAGTACAACAGATACTACACAAATTATTATATTTATAACCATACTTTTATTTCTTATGACGGCTAGCTCTCTTCTTCCGGATATCTGCTTTCATCTTCGCTGCACCCGAACCATGCTGTCCACGAATATACGTCGCTTTTTTCGCTTTCGTCTTCACTTTTTCCTCTTCTTTGGGCTTATCTTTCTTACCTTTAAAAACGATTCCACCCATGATTGCTTCTTCTATACTCATATAATCATTTATTAGTATTCAACATTTCCGACGGCAAAGATAACCCTTTTCTGCGGATTTATTTATCTTTGCAGAGTTAACAATCGTAACCACCAATGGCAACAACAACTCTTTCTGCAGAAAAGGACCCGATGGGAGCCGCTATTTCTGATTATTTCAACCATCACAGAGCTGATCGTTTGCGGGTATTCTCTTCCCAATTCGAAGAAGATGAAATTCCCGTCAAAGAATTGTTCCGTAGTATACAGTCTATGCCTATATTAGAGCGTACCGCCCTACAAATGGCTACAGGACGAATATTGGATGTAGGTGCCGGAAGCGGATGCCATGCACTGGCACTTCAGGAAATGGGAAAAGAAGTGTGTGCCATTGATATTTCTCCGTTATCCGTCGAAGTGATGCAACAACGCGGAGTGAACGATCCGCGCCTCATCAACCTTTTTGACGAAACATTTACCGAAACATTCGACACGATCCTGATGCTTATGAATGGTTCCGGAATTATCGGAAGACTGAATAATATGCCCGGATTCTTCCAACGAATGAAACGTATTCTCCGTCCCGGCGGATGCATACTCATGGATTCCAGCGATTTGCGCTATCTTTTTGAAGAAGAAGACGGCAGCATAGTCATCGATCTGGCCGGAGATTATTATGGAGAGATTGACTTCCAAATGCAATATAAAGATGTAAAAGGAGACACATTCGACTGGTTATATCTAGATTTCCAGACTCTTAGTTTATACGCTTCCGAATGTGGTTTTAAGGCAGAACTAGTGAAAGAAGGAAAACATTACGATTACCTAGTCAAACTTAGTATTGCTTGAAAAGCTCATTATTATATAGTGACGGTATGCGTTCCGGATAGCGTCACTATATAACCTAAATAGTGACGCCATCACATCAGGATAGCGTCACTATTTTTATATGCTCATAAATGCTCCGTCAGATACGCCTAATGAAGGCTTTCTTTCATTTCAGCATCTCATTAATCTTCTGTACAAGAGAAGCAAACTCTTCTTCATTATACAAACGAGTCAGTTTTACAATTCTTCCTTCCTTATCAACTAACACATTTCTTGTTATTCCGGATTCACGCAATGCATATTTCGCAAAAATATCAGCTCCCGGATCCAGTCCTAACGGATAAGTCACTCCGGTAGATTTAGCAAAAGCCAATACTTTATCAAGTGGTTCGTCACGGTCAATGCCAATTAAAGCAAAGTCTGCATTATTTTTATGCTTTAACCAAATATCCTTCTCAATAAATGGCATTTCTTTACGACAAACTCCACACCAACTTGCAGTAAACTGCAACATGACAACCTTACCACGAAGGGAAGATAGACTCACTTGTTTACCATCTGTCAGGGTAATCGTAAAGTCCGGAGCCATCTCTCCTACCCGAACAATATATCCTGTACTATCTGCCTGAACAGATATAGTATCTGCAGCTACTTCTACACTATCTGTTGCAACTTCTACATTTGCCGTCCCCTTTTTCTGTCCGGAACAAGCCCATATACCTATGGCTAAAATCGCCATACCACATACATTCATAATTTTCATTTTCATCTAATCATTGGTAACTTTGCAAATATAAAAAAAGTATGCGATGTATTTGCATTTTTAAAAGAAATTCATACCTTTGCACCCGCAAAAGAAAAACGCCTCTTTAGCTCAGTTGGCCAGAGCACGTGATTTGTAATCTCGGGGTCGTTGGTTCGAATCCGACAAGAGGCTCTCCTATAAAAATGTTGTTTATCCGATCAGGTAAAACAGCATTTTTTTTATTTATACTCTTTCATTTTTTTGTTTACGAAATATTACCACACTCACAGCCAACAGAATTAAAATAATCCCAATAGCGCTATTCAGAGTAAATAGTTCTTTAAACACAAAAACTCCTATCACCACAGCTGTCAATGGTTCCATCGCACCTAAAATAGATGTCAGCGTAGGCCCTGCATATTTAATAGCTCGTACCAATGTTATATTAGAAATGGCTGTAGCCGGTAATGCAAGTCCCAAAATAATCAACCAGGTATAACCGTCAGCTACCAGCCGAAGCCCGGAAGTAGTCAGAGCACCTATAAAATAAAGAACGGTTCCTAACCCCATAACATAACAAGTCAGTACAGTGGAATTGATTCGAACAGCGCATGTCATTCGTACACCAACAATATACCCCGCATAGGAAAACACAGAAACACAAGCTGCTACCAGTCCGACTATCGTATCACCATTTTTCGCCTCCAGTTCCCCCGATGAAAGCAAGGCCGCTCCTAACAAGGACATGAAGACCGCAAACATCACCCAAAGGGATTTCTTTTCCTGAAAGAAGTACATCATAACTAGAGATACCGCCAACGGATACATAAAATGAATGGTTGACGCCACCCCGGTAGCTATATTCTGATATGCTATAAGCAAACTGAATGAAGTAACTGCCCTCAACAAACTTAATAAAAGAACAACTAAAAAATCCTTCTTTTCCAATCGAAAACTACATCCTGAACACCATCCGAACAGAGTCAACGCAATTGTCGCCACTCCCCAACGATAGGAAAGCACTTCGAAAGCTGAAAAACCTGCCAACAATAAAGTGAGGGAAAAGAACGGAGCCAGTCCAAAAGTAGAGGAAGACACCGCTGCATAAAGTATACCTTTTATACGATTCATCAATCTATTCAACTAATTTCCGATATTCATGGGTACAAAGATCATAAATATTTCTTTAATATCACCATTAATTTCACATTATCAGTTAATCGATCTAACCCCTAAATCAGTACAAGAAGATAAGCCTGATACATTTCCTCCTTATAAATATAACCTTTTAATAATCCTCAATGACTGTATTTCCAAAAATATCCTTTTTGATAATTTTTCTATGACCATCACTACTTTCAATTATTTCGTTCCCCAAAATATCTTTTTTAATGGTTGTTCTATTGCCTTTGCCATCTTCGATAATGGTATTTCCAAAGATATCTTTTTTAATCGTCTTTCTATTACCTTTATTGTCTCGAATGATAGTATTTCCAAAAATATCCTCTTCGATAGTCTTTCTATTACCCTTATCATCACGAATGATGGTATTTCCAAAAATATCCTCTTCGATAGTCTTTCTATTACCTTTATCATCACGAATGGTGATATTCCCAAAAATATCTTTTTCAATAGTCTTTCTATTGCCTTTATCATCACGAATAGTAATATTCCCAAAAATATCCTCTTCAATGGTCTTTCTATTGCCTTTATCATCACGAATGGTGATATTCCCAAAAATATCTTTTTCAATGGTCTTTCTATTGCCTTTATCATCACGAAT
>NZ_JADPLO010000008.1:0-127839 GCF_015667765.1 Bacteroides sp. 1001302B_160321_D4
CACCGCAAGGATGGAGAAAAACTGAAACTGGCAGGTGAGAAAGTAATACATGAAGGTGCTTTCACTCCGGGCAACGGCTGGCAGGAAGTACGATTTGCTGCTCCGGCAAAAGGACGTTATTTCTGTCTGGAAGCACTTTCTCCGCAAGCAAATGATAACATCGCAGCAGTGGCAGAGTTCGATGTTCTGGGAGCCGATGGCAAACCGGTATCTCGTGAGCATTGGAAAATTCGTTATGCCGATAGCGAAGAAACGCGTAGCGGCAACCGTACAGCCGACAAGATATTCGACTTGCAGGAATCTACTTTCTGGATGACTGTGGATAATGTTCCTTATCCTCATCAATTGGTGATTGACTTGAGTAAAGTGGAAATAGTGACCGGCTTCCGCTATCTGCCCCGTGCCGAAAAAGAATATCCGGGCATGATTAAAGAATATAGAATATTCATTAAAAAAGAGGATTTTTAATTTTCTAAGGTGTATATTTCTACATTTGCTTCTAGTCAAAGATTTACTAAAGGAGATTCTGACTATTGGAAAGTTTATTATAGCAGCAGAGAACTGTAAGCGATATCTTTGAACAGAAGAAGGTGGAGCTGGACGGGAAATCTGTTGAGTAGCCTAATTTCTACGGGATGGAGAAAGCATGGGCTGAAAAGAGTAAGACAAAGGCATTGAAAAACTAATTAAAAGATCAATGATATAGCCGGGTATGAAACGTTACTCGGCTATCTATAAAAAGAGTATCTATAAAAATAATCGGAAGCAACAGGAAATACCCTGTTTGCTTCCGATTCTCTTTATATAATGCTTTCGGATATTTATATTAATCCTGAACGAACTCTATCCTAAAAATGCTGTATTTTATTTTTCCAACAACTCTTTTAAGAACTCGTCCAATTCCTTATCCAACCCTTTCAGCAATTCATCGTTCACCAGGATCGTATCATCGTCCACCAGTAACAATTCCGCTATGGTCTCTTTCTCTTCATCCACCAGAACGAAAGAGTAAGGCTTCAGGATAGTCACCTTGTCGAAGTCTCCGGCATCTTTCATTCTGCAAAGAATGTTGCGTAGAGAAGGTTCCACACTTTCAAGGAAATCATCCCCTTCATACGTAGCCCATTCTTCGATCATGATGTTTGCCAGTTCTTCATCATCATCATTGTAAATATTAAGTTGTCCCGATGTCTGGTCCGGTTGGAGATGGATGTCGGTTACAACTGTTTGTTCACAGTTACATGTATATTTAGCGACTGCCTTTTGGATAGCCGATTCGATAATGGATAGTGATTGTTGGCTTAGTTTCATGGGTTCCTTCTTTTTATAAGTTCAAAGGTATAAAAAAAATAAGATTTGATACACAATTTCCTTAAAAATCATCATTAAATCGGCTCATTTGTAATTTTAACTTAGGTAATTGAGCGTTTCTCTCCTTCAATTCGGCTAAATACAAGGACGTAAGATAATAATTCGGCACATCGTCAATGCTGGCCTGAACACTATCTGTGATATTCTTTTTATCAATTTTCTTGGCTAGTTGCTGTGCCTTTTCCGCCCATTCTTCCGCTTTAGCGAGACTATCCTTCATTTCATAATAAACAGCTATGTTGAGAGCTGCCCGCATCTTCTTCTTTTGGTTCTTGGTACCTTCGAAAGCCTGGTTCCAAAGTTCGTATGCGTCGTCCCATGAATTTTCGCGTACATAGATGGCAGCATCACGCATGGGAACCGAGCCTCCGGTATACAGATACCGTGTTCCTTTTTTCCACATGGGGACGAGATATTTCACCGGAACTGTCCCTGCAAATACCGCCGCTTCCTCCAGCATTTGTTTGTCGCGAATCATACGGGTGGCAGCTTCTACGGCAGTACCTCCAAACTCTTCCCAAAAGATGCTGTCGTTAGGATGGAGCGTAGTCATCGGCCGGCTACGTTCGGGAAGATACACTTTCACCGTGGGATATACTTTTACGTCTACTGCTCCTTGAAAACAGTTGAACTCATTCAGAAAACGGACAGATTTAGTTGCTTTGAGTTGCAGATTTTCCAGTGCAATGATAAAATCCACTCCCAAACTAGAGGCTAACTGACGGACTTCCTCCTGGCTCAATGTACTTTCGCGGGCCAGTTTATCATTTGCCCGCAAAGCAGAGTCACAGATGACTACTTCTTCAAAGTAATTCTGATGTGCGATTTCTTCAGCCAGTGATTCGGTGGCAATCTTGGGATCTCCGTTGGCGTATGCCGTTGCACGACTTACCAGCGGTGTACCTTCTTTGATTTTTTCAGTCGTTGTTATTAGTTTGTTATCCGGGGTGTTGCTGGTGTTATTCACGATAGCTACTTTCCGGAGTTGCGGAGGAAAGCTCAAGTCGGCAGGTTGCAGATAATCAATGGAAATCTGTTCCAAACTCTGACAGCTGCCCAGTGTCAGCAGGAAGATAGTGACGAAAGCCAGTGAATAAGATTTTGCCATAGTTTTGTTCTATTTAGTAATTTGAACAAAAGTACAATTTTGGAGGAATAAAAGAAAGTCTCAAACAGTTTTTAACCGTTTGAGACTTTCTTTTGTGTATTGAAACTTGAGATTATACCTTAATGTTAAAAATTAAATAAGGCTTTTGAGCGAAGCTGATTCAAAAATGAGCTCAAAGAAATAGAAACTCCTACTAACTCAACTTTTAGCTCTCAACTCTCCCTTCTCAACTTCTTAAAGGTTTTTACCGTGACAGTTCTTATACTTCTTACCGCTTCCGCATGGGCAAGGATCGTTACGTCCTACAGTCTTTTCTGCACGGATGGGTTCACGTTTCTGCTGTTCACGAGTATCCTGGCTGGCAGCAGCCTGTTGGTTCGGATCACTCAAGTCCTGCTTGTTTTCGCGATACTTGCTCATATCCTGACGTTGTTCAGGAGCGGCCTGGCGCACTTCCACACGACGGGCAGCCTGTTCGTCCGGAGCTTCCTGTACAGGAATTTGTCCGCGCATCAAGATAGATATAGTCTGGTTGTTGATCTTGTTCACCATGGCGTCGAACAAAGTCACAGATTCCAGTTTATAAATCAACAGCGGGTCTTTCTGTTCGTAACTTGCGTTCTGTACGGAATGTTTCAGTTCGTCCAGTTCGCGGAGGTTTTCTTTCCATGCTTCGTCGATAACGTGGAGCAGGATTGATTTCTCGAACGATTTCACCACTTCTTTAGATTCCGATTCGTAAGCCGCTTTCAGGTTACAAGAGATATTGTACATCCGTTTACCGTCTGTAATAGGAATCAGGATGTTTTCGTACATGTGTCCCTGGTTTTCATATACCTGTTTGATAACCGGATTAGCGATCTGTGCCAGACGTTCAGTTTTGCGTTTGAAGTTATCCATCGCAATGTTGAAAGTCTTTTCGGCCAACTTTTCTTTCTTCTCGTTACGGAATTCTTCTTCAGTGAACGGAGTTTCCATCGCCAATGTCTGAAGCAGTTCCATTTGGCAGCCTTCATAATCATTGTTTTCGATAGCATTGGCACAACGGTCCCAAATCATGTTCACGATGTCCATACCGATACGTTCACCCATCAAAGCGTGGCGGCGTTTGGTGTAAACCACTGTACGCTGCTTGTTCATCACGTCGTCATATTCCAACAGACGTTTACGAATACCGAAGTTGTTTTCTTCCACCTTCTTCTGGGCACGTTCGATAGAATTGGAAATCATCTTGTGCTCGATCATTTCGCCTTCCTGGAAACCAAGTTTGTCCATTACGCTGGCGATACGGTCGGAGGAGAACAGACGCATCAAATCATCTTCCAGTGACACAAAGAATATAGAAGAACCCGGGTCACCCTGACGTCCTGCACGACCACGCAACTGGCGGTCTACACGACGGGATTCGTGACGTTCCGTACCGATAATTGCCAAACCGCCCGCAGCTTTCACTTCCGGACTTAACTTGATGTCGGTACCACGACCAGCCATATTGGTAGCGATGGTTACTGTTCCGCTCAAACCGGCAGTAGCAACGATGTCCGCTTCTTTCTGGTGCAGTTTGGCGTTCAATACCTTGTGCTCAATCTTACGCATGGTAAGCATTTTGCTCAACATCTCGGAGATTTCTACCGAGGTAGTACCCACCAATACCGGACGTCCTGCCTGAACCAATTTTTCGATTTCCTCGATAACAGCTTTATACTTTTCGCGTTTCGTCTTGTAAACGCGGTCGTTCATATCCTTTCTTGCAATCGGACGGTTGGTCGGGATCACGACTACGTCCAATTTGTAGATGTCCCAAAGTTCGCCTGCTTCCGTTTCAGCAGTACCGGTCATACCGGACAGTTTGTGATACATACGGAAGTAGTTCTGCAAAGTAATCGTTGCAAAGGTCTGCGTAGCAGCTTCCACTTTCACACGTTCCTTGGCTTCGATAGCCTGGTGCAATCCGTCAGAGTAGCGACGACCTTCCATGATACGGCCTGTCTGCTCGTCTACAATCTTCACCTGTCCGTCGATCACTACATATTCATCATCTTTCTCGAACATGGTGTAAGCCTTCAACAACTGGTTGATGGTGTGTACACGTTCCGATTTGATGGCATAGTTTGTCAGAAGTTCATCTTTCTTTTCAAGCAGTTGCTCGTTAGTCAGATGTTGGTTTTCCAGTTCCGAAAGTTGTCCGGCGATGTCCGGAAGAACGAACAATGTCGGGTCTTCAGAGTTACCGGTAATCAGGTCTACACCCTTGTCTGTCAGGTCTACACTATTCAGTTTCTCGTCGATTACGAAATACAGCGGATCAGTAACTTCATGCATGCGCTTGTTGTTCTGTTCCATGTAGATCTCTTCCGTTTTGAGCATACCTGCCTTGATACCCTGTTCACTAAGGAACTTAATCAAAGCCTTGTTTTTCGGCAATGCCTTGTGGCTGCGGTATAAAGCGAGGAATCCTTCTTCCACCTCTTTCTTATCGTTGGATGCGATCAGTTTCTTAGCTTCGGAGAGATATTTGGTAGCCAATACTTTCTGTGCTTCTACCAGACGTTCTACTAACGGACGGAGTTGCTCGAACAATTGGTCGTCGCCTTTTGGTACAGGACCGGAGATAATCAACGGAGTACGGGCGTCGTCAATCAATACCGAGTCGACCTCATCGACGATGGCATAGTTGTGCTGACGTTGTACAAGGTCTTTCGGGCTGATAGCCATGTTGTCGCGCAGGTAGTCGAAACCGAATTCGTTGTTCGTACCGAACGTGATGTCTGCCAGGTATGCCTGACGGCGTGCGTCGGAGTTCGGTTGATGGCGGTCGATACAATCCACGCTCAAACCGTGGAACATATAAAGAGGCCCCATCCATTCGGAGTCACGTTTGGCGAGGTAATCATTCACGGTAACCACGTGCACACCGTTTCCGGTCAGTGCGTTGAGGAATACCGGGAGGGTAGCCACCAATGTTTTACCTTCACCGGTTGCCATTTCCGCAATCTTACCTTTGTGCAGAACGACACCACCGAAGAGCTGTACATCGTAGTGAACCATGTTCCATACCGTATCGTTACCACCGGCTATCCAGTGATTCTGATAGATGGCCTTGTCGCCTTCGATGCGTACAAAATCTTTCGTTGCAGCCAGTTGGCGGTCAAAATCCGTAGCGGTAACAACGATTTCTTCATTTTCTGTGAAACGTTTGGCAGTAGCTTTCACGATAGAGAAAGCAACGGGCAGTACTTCGTCCAGTGCTTTTTCATATTTCTCCAGAATTTCTTTTTCTGTCTTATCGATTTGTGCGAAGACTTCTTCGCGGTCTTCCAGTTCCAGTGTCTCGATGCTTGCCTTCAACTCTTCCACTTTCGCACGTTCGGCGGTAGCCGATTCATGGATATATTTTTTGAGTTCTTCCGTTTTGGCACGGAGGGCGTCGTTGTCCAGTTTCTCAACCTCCGGGTAGGCAGCTTTGATCTTTTCCACCCAGGGCTTGATTTCTTTCATGTCTCGTGTGGATTTGTTTCCGAAAATCGAGCTTAAAAATTCATTAAATCCCATGTTATATTATTTAGTTTATTATTTATCTTTTTCTGCACCACAGATTTCACGGATTTACACAGATTTTTTCATATAGAACACGGATCTTTCTTTTTAATCTGTGTGAATCTGTGGGATTTGTGGCGAATAATCTCCGCAAAGTTACATTAAAATGCTGATTTATTTATGTTTTGCTCCCTGTTTTTGTGAGTAAATTTTTACCGTAGGTCGGTAATAGGAGCAGAAGTACAGGCATTGGGAGCCCGGATGCGCATGAAATGTGCCAGTGTGGGCGCAATATGTTCAATGGTTACAGGTGTCTGGATAATGGCCGGTTTTACGGAATGTCCCATGAAAATCAGCGGTGAAGGGATATAAGAATGACGTACCACTTTGTTTTCGCCGCCGTTCTCGTTGACGATGGTCCATCCGGGAAGGACGTCGATTACGAGGTCGCCCGAACGTTTGCGGTGGTAGCCGTTGCGTATTTTATGAATTTCCGGTGTCCATGAACCCAGCAACAGTCGGTTGGCTGAATATGCTTCGTTCACTCCGCTGAACTGCATCAGGAATTCTGCTGACTTTTGTTGGATCTCTGCCAGATTCAGTTCCTTCTTTTCCAGCAATTTATGATTCAGATAAATCTGCTGGTTGTGGTGAGCTTCCACATACTTTCCTTCGCCATACGTAGCCATCAGGTACATATTCAATAGGGCGGCACAACGGTTGAGATAAAACTCTCCGCCGGGAATCTTGTACAATCCCGAGTCAGCCGATTCGCTGTCCGTATATCCGGTGGAAGTGACGAAAATAAGCACGTTTTGTAGTCCTACTTTCTTGTCGAGCGCTTCGAGCAGGTTTTCGATGCTGCGGTCGAGACGCACGTAGGTGTCTTGTATTTCCATGGCACATTCCTGTACGGATTTATGTGCGTAGTTTCCTGCATAATAAGTGAGTGCCAATAAGTCAGTAATGTCATCCATGCCGATGGAGCTTTTGTTCAATGCTTCTTCGGCAAGTGCGTTCACTTCGTCATTCACAAAAGGGCTGGCGATGAAGCGTCTGTACTTATTGTTACGGTCGTCATCAAATTTATATTTGAAGAGTATATCCCGCCAATCTGGCAGAAAAGTGTACATGCCACGGGGGAATACCGGTTCCCATGTCATACCCGCAATACGGAAATCAATCGCCTGCCGGTCATTGTATTGGCTTGCCCACCACGGAAATTCTCCATAATAGGTCGTTCCGCTCCATTTTCCGGTGTTGGGATTGAGCCAGAAAGCACCGTTTCCGGCATGTCCGGCTGCGAAAAGCGCGGCGTCGCAATCGGGGGCGATGGCATATACGAGTCCTTTGCCTTGGGTCGCTATTTTAAGCTCGTCGGCAATGGTGGAAGTCAATAATTTGGTGGGTGCGGCCGTTTGGTCGGTGTAATATCCCATGAATGCCGTATCGTCCGTACTGTTGACGGGGCGAAGGGTAGAGGCGTCCATCCATCGTTGGGAGATGATTCCGTTCATGGAAGGCGTCGTGCCGCTGTAAATAGCTGCGATGGCAGAAGCGCGGTCTACGCCGCAGAAGGTATATTCGGCGTTATGGAACACTCTTCCCTCTTTCCAAAGACGTTTGAAGCCTTTCTCGCCGTAGAGTGACGAAAACGCTTCCAGATAGTCCGTACGCAGTTGGTCGATAGTCAGCCCTACCACTAATTTAGGGGCGGAAGGCAGTGACTGGGCTTGTAGCCCGGTGAAAGTCAGTACGGTGATGAGGGAAGTTAGTAGTCCTTTCATTATTTCTTTTTAGATGTCACAATCAGATTGCTTGCTGAACGTATCAGCAAAACGAGTGCCAAAGGTACAACAGCAAAGTCAAATCTTTGCGGAATTACAGGAAAAAGCACTATAAAAAGTGTTAAAACGACCAGATTCAAGGTCAAGTACCAGCATTTCTTCCCTTTTCGGACACAATATACGATGTAGGGAAGGAAAAGAAGTTGTCCCGGATGGAAAACCAATAACAGGAAATTGGAGCTGACTGCCGGGTGTTGGGAGAAGAGGGCGAGGAAGGCGAGGACGCATCCCACGATACCTGCCATGCCAAAAAGAACAAGGTCGATCCCCCATAATCCGGTTCTCCGGCGGATGCCATAGATTGTGGCGGCGGCTGTCAGTATAAATAAGAGTAACGAGCATTGGAGCGGAGTGGGCATCCAGCCGCTTTCATCCGGTTCGGGAGTGACGTCGATTATCAGTTCGTTGGCCTTGACAAGCGGACGGGAATAGGTATCTGTGGAAATCTGTGCGCCGTCGAAAGCATCCATCAGATAGAAGGGGGCAAACATCATTTGCCGTTGTGTGACGGGCTGGTCGGCTTCGCTTCCGATGCAGAGGTCGATGCCGAAACGCGCCCACGGATGTCCTTTGCAATATTGATGTACGATGTCGCGGAAAGTGCGCGAACCATCCTGCGGTTCCGTCGGATAAACCACCTTTCCTGCAATGCTTTCTTCTATCTTGTCCCGGGGACGGGTGGCGCAATTGTCGTAAAAGAAATTATAACGGTACACCCGGTTTTCCGGGCGGTAATTTTCTTGTAATAACTGGATTAGTTTTGTTTTCTCTTCATCAGTCAGGTTTAGTGTTTGCTGCCACACGCTGCGTCCGTAGAATGCGTATTCAGCCGCAAAATGCTCATAATCCGTCACTCCCAGTTGGTAGTCGGTTTCTCCGAGCGAGAAGCGGAAGATGAAGTTAGGAGTGTTGAAACTGAATAATCCGTAATTGAACACAACGTCAATCCCTTGTGACGGGTTTTCATAGCGGATGGCAGTGTGTCCGAACAGGGAATATATTTCTTCTCCGGGAGCGCAAGTCAACAAACTCAAGCGGATGGAGTCGTTGCTGTTGGCAGGTGCTTGTCCGGCGGACGGAAGCAGCAGGAAGAAGGAGAGGATTGTATATAAGAAAAAACGTTTCATTAGCAGGCTCGTTTTATTTTGGTGGCAAATATAGGAAGAATTGTTGGATTCGGGAAAACGGTGGTTCTGTTTTATCGGAATAGAGTCTCTATTTCATACAAACAGAGGCTCTATATGGCTTAAACAGAGTCTCTGTTTCCCTCAAATAGAGCCTCTATTTTGGGGCTAAAAAATCGAACAGCCAAACGAACACCCCCTGGAGGTGGCTCAACTGCTTGTCTGTCATGCGTTTGCAACGCTCGGAAAAAAAGTAGGCGAACCACCAACCGAACATATATAAATACTAAAATATAATAATCTATATAATATAGTTCGCTCAACACACTTTTTCTGTGTTTTGTGAATGAAAAAATGAAGATGATTCAGGAAATTTGCCTTTAGATGAGATAAAACGGAGCCTCTGTTTGGATGAAATAATGTTTCTGTTTGAACGGAAAATTGATTACAAAATAGCGGAACGCTTTGTGGAACGCTGTTTTTCTCTTGTAATCTATTGCTTATTAGCTGTTTATGATGTAATGAAAAAGGACTGCCGAACGCAAAGTGGAATACATAATAAACAATAAAAGATAATTGATCTATTTAAAAATAGATAGTTCGATATTTTTGTTTTGGGGGATTTCTAAAATGAAAAAAGAAGATAATTCCTCTTCTATGCTTCAACTTTTCTTTTTTTACTTTACCTTTGCGCCCGCTAAAGAACCAAAAGATTTGAATTTAATAATCGACATAGGAAATACAAAGGCAAAGATTGCTTTCTTCGACGGCGGAGAAATGGTGGATGTAGTAGCTGAATCCAATCAGTCTCTAGGTTGCTTGAAAGCTCTTTGTTCTCAATATCCGGTTGAACAGGGGATTGTGGCTACTGTCATTGATCTAAACGAAAAGGTTTTAGCTGATTTGGCCGCTTTGCCGTTTCCTTTGCTCTGGCTCAATCATCAGACTCCGCTTCCGGTTGTCAACCTGTACGAAACTCCCGAAACATTGGGATATGATCGTATGGCTGCCGTAGTGGGTGCTAATGAGCAGTTTCCTCATCGGGATATATTGGTGATTGATGCGGGAACTTGCATTACTTACGAGTTTATCGACTCAAAAGGCCAGTATCATGGCGGTAATATTTCTCCCGGTATGCAGATGCGTTTCAAGGCACTGCATCAGTTTACGGGACGTTTGCCTCTGGTAGACACCAACGGGCGCAAACTCCCGATGGGACGGGACACCGAAACGGCTATACGCGCCGGAGTGATGAAAGGGATGGAATACGAAATTTCAGGTTATATTGAGTCTATGAAGCATAAATATCCTGAACTTTTGGTTTTTTTAACGGGCGGAGATGATTTTTCTTTTGATAGCAGCGTAAAAAGTATCATCTTTGCAGATAGATTTTTAGTGTTGAAAGGATTAAATAGAATTTTAAACTATAATAATGGTAGGATTTAAACACACACTTTGTGCGCTTTTGCTCACGATGGTTACCGGAATGGCAATCGCTCAAAATAATACAAACTCTCCTTATACACGATATGGCTATGGCGACTTGTCCGATCAGAGTTTCGGGAATAGCAAGGCGATGGGGGGAATTGCTTTTGGACTTCGGGATGGAGCACAGATCAATCCGCTGAATCCTGCTTCGTATACAGCCATTGACTCGTTGACGTTTATTTTTGAAGGAGGCGTTAGTCTGCAAAATATGAATATTAGTGGCGGTGGTGTGAAACTGAACGCTAAAAACTCTAGCTTCGACTATCTGGCTATGCAATTTCGTTTGCATCCGAGGGTAGCGATGAGTATCGGTCTGTTGCCGTTCTCCAATGTGGGATATTCTGTATCGGAAAGCAATGAGGCTACAGAAACTTCACCGTATAGCACGAAAAGCCTTACTGGTGAGGGAGGTTTACATCAACTGTATGTTGGTGCGGGTGTAAAAGTCTTGAAAAACCTGTCTGTTGGTGTGAATGCTTCTTATTTTTGGGGAGATATAACCCGCTCGTTGACGCAGCTTTATCCGAATACCGCTTCTGCTTATTCTTACATTAGGCAGAATGCTGTGTCAGTGTCGGATTATAAACTGGATTTTGGATTGCAATATACGCAAGAATTTAACAAAAAACATTCAGCCACTATCGGAGCAGTATATTCTCCGAAGCATAAACTGAATAATGATTATACAGTAACGACGCAAGCTAGCTCAACTGTCAGTCAGGATTGGGATGCTACGCTTGAAGTGCCTAATACTTTTGGCGTCGGCTTTACATATAACTATGACAAACGTTTGACTGTCGGCCTGGATTATAGTTTGCAGCAGTGGTCAAAAGCTAAGTTTGGCGTAAATACATCGGATGGTGCTGTACGTGAAGATTTTGATGAAACATACACGTATTGCGACCGTCATAAAATATCAGTGGGTGCGGAATATATTCCCAATTTGATTGGACGTTCCTATTTATCCCACATCAAATATCGTTTGGGAGCTTATTATACGACTCCGTATTATAAGATTGGCGGTAAAGACGCAGCCCGCGAATATGGCGTAACAGCCGGTTTCGGTTTGCCTGTGCCTCGTTCCCGTTCCATCCTTAGCATCAGCGGACAGTTTGTTCGTGTAAGTGGACAGGAATCGACCTTTGTAAACGAAAATATCTTCCGCGTTAGCATCGGATTGACGTTCAACGAACGTTGGTTCTTCAAACGCAGAGTAGAGTAATTGAGATGAATGTAAGAAGAGAAAGAATAGACGACTATAATAATAACAACTAAAATTTAGATACAATGAAAATTAAAACGCTTGTGGCTATGTTGTTCCTTTCGGCAGGGGCAACCACTGTGGTAGCACAGGATGCGACTAACTGTAACTCGAACAGTAGTATCTCGCATGAAGCTGTGCGTGCAGGTAACTTTAAAGATGCGTATACTCCTTGGAAAGCTGTGTTGGAAAACTGCCCGACGCTTCGTTTCTATACTTTTACTGACGGATATAAAATTCTGAAAGGCTTGATGGGACAAATCAAGGATAGGAATAATCCGGAATATCAGAAATATTTTGATGAACTGATGAATACGCATGATTTGCGTATCAAATACACAGATGAGTTCTTGGCTAAAGGTACAAAAGTGTCTTCTGCTGATGAAGCTCTGGGTATCAAAGCAGTAGATTACATCGCTTTCGCTCCGAAAATTGATGTTAATCAGGCTTATCAATGGTTGAGCCAGTCGGTAAATGCAGTAAAAGCTGAATCTGCTGCCGCTACTATCTTCTATTTCCTGCAAATGTCTTTGGATAAACTGAAAACAGATCCTAACCATAAGGAACAATTCATTCAGGATTATCTGGCTGCTTCTGAATATGCTGATGCTGCTATTGCTGCTGAAACGAACGAAGCAAAGAAGAAAAACTTGCAAGGTATCAAAGATAATCTGGTTGCTTTGTTTGTAAACAGCGGAACAGCTGATTGCGAATCACTGCAAAACATCTATGGACCGAAAGTAGAAGCTAACCAAACAGACCTGGCTTACTTGAAGAAAGTAATCGACATCATGAAAATGATGAGATGTACGGAAAGCGAAGCTTATCAACAGGCTGCTTTCTATGTGTACAAGATAGAACCTAGTGCAGATGCCGCTACCGGATGTGCTTACCAAGCATTTAAGAAAGGTGACATCGACGGTGCTGTCAAATTCTTCGACGAAGCTATTGGATTGGAAACTGACAACGTGAAGAAAGCTGAAAAAGCATACGCTGCCGCAGCAGTATTGGCTTCTGCTAAAAAACTGTCTCAAGCAAGAGCATATTGCCAGAAAGCTATCGGGTTCAACGAAAACTATGGTGCTCCATATATCCTGATTGCCAATCTGTATGCAATGAGCCCTAACTGGAGCGACGAGTCAGCTTTGAACAAGTGTACTTACTTTGCAGTAATCGACAAACTGCAACGTGCAAAACAAGTAGATCCGAGCGTAGCTGAAGAAGCTAATAGCTTGATCGGTAGATATTCTGGTCATACTCCACAAGCTAAAGACCTGTTTATGTTAGGTTACAAGCAAGGCGACCGCATCACTATCGGCGGTTGGATAGGAGAGACTACAACGATTAGATAACCGTATGTTGCGAAAACGAAGAAACCGTTTGTTGCATAAAAGCATGAGCATAACAATCACCTTCGGGGTGGTTGTTATGCTTCTTTTATTATCTTCCTGTGGCGGAAAACAGAAAGCTATGGGAGAGGCTATCACAGAACGTGATTCTCTTCCGGTGATGACCACATTGGGAGTTACTACCCTTATTTCCGATTCCGGAGTGACACGTTATAGGGTGAACACGGAAGAGTGGATGATGTACGACCGTAAAAAGCCTTCGTATTGGGCGTTTGAAAAAGGTGTGTATATGGAGCAGTTCGACTCTATCTTTAATGTAGAAGCCAGTATTAAAGCAGATACTGCCTATTATTATGACAAAGAAAGGCTTTGGAAGCTGATAGGGAATGTGGATATACAGAACCGCAAAGGAGAGCGTTTTAATACCGAACTGCTCTACTGGAATGAGGCCACTCAAAAAGTGTATTCCGACAAGTTTATACGTATCCAGCAACCGGACAGAATTATCACAGGACACGGCTTCGACTCGAACCAGCAAATGACTATATATACCATTCGTAATATTGAAGGTATTTTCTATGTGGACGAGGAAGCGAGTAGCGGTCCGCCCCAACCGGAAACAAAAGCACTGCCGGATTCAGTGAATAAAGATACTGCGAAATAGGCGAAGTCATATCATTGTACCGTACCTCGTAAATCGTCTGATCGTAAATCAAAACTTATGAATATTTATATCTCTCTAATTATCACCATGGTCTTTTCCGCTTTCTTTTCAGGAGTGGAGATTGCCTTTGTGTCGGTAGACAAACTGCGTTTTGAGATGGAACGCAAGGGGGGAATTACGTCCCGCATCCTTTCTATCTTCTTCAAGAACCCGAATGAATTTATCTCTACCATGTTGGTGGGGAATAATATCGCACTGGTTATCTATGGTATCCTGATGGCACAGATTATCGGCGACAATCTGCTGGCGGGATTCATAGACAATCATTTCCTGATGGTGTTGGCGCAGACCGTTATTTCTACCCTGATTATCCTGGTGACCGGAGAGTTTTTGCCGAAAACAATCTTCAAAATCAATCCCAATCTGGTCTTGAATGTTTTTGCCATTCCGCTTATTGTTTGTTATGTGGTTCTCTATCCCATCTCCAAATTAGCCTCCGGCTTGTCTTGTATCTTCCTTCGCCTCTTTGGAATGAAGGTTAATAAGGATGCGTCCGACAGAGCTTTTGGAAAAGTCGATCTGGACTATTTCGTACAAAGCAGCATTGATAATGCCGAAAATGAAGAAGAGCTGGATACGGAAGTGAAAATCTTCCAGAACGCCCTCGACTTCTCGAACATAAAAATCCGCGACTGCATCGTTCCCCGTACCGAAGTGGTGGCTGTCGATCTGACTACCTCGCTGGACGAGCTGAAAAGCCGCTTCATAGAATCCGGAATCTCCAAGATAATCGTGTATGACGGGAATATCGATAACGTAGTCGGCTATATCCATTCGTCGGAAATGTTCCGTGCCCCGAAAAACTGGCATGAGAATGTGAAACAAGTGCCGATTGTGCCCGAAACGATGTCCGCCAACAAACTGATGAAACTCTTCATGCAGCAAAAGAAAACGATTGCCGTAGTGGTGGATGAATTTGGCGGTACGTCCGGCATCGTGTCTCTGGAAGACCTCGTTGAAGAAATTTTTGGAGATATAGAAGACGAACACGATAACACTTCCTATATCAGCAAGCAGATCGACGAACGCGAGTATGTGTTGTCCGCCCGCCTGGAGATAGAAAAAGTCAATGAGACGTACGGACTCGACTTGCCCGAGTCGGATGATTATCTGACAGTAGGAGGGTTGATCCTGAACCAATATCAGAGCTTCCCGAAGTTGCATGAAGTGGTCCGGGTAGGACGTTATCAATTCAAGATAATTAAGGTCACAGCGACAAAAATAGAACTCGTGCGATTAAAAGTCTTGGAATAATGACGATAATCAAGAAATTTTTAGCCAATAAATAGATGCATATTAGCATTTTTTGTATCTTCGTGCGCTAAAACGACAAAAGAAAGAAATAATAATAAACATAAATCGTATTAATCAAAATGGCAACGTTACAAAACATTAGGTCGAAAGGACCTCTATTGGTGATTGTTATCGGCTTGGCGCTGTTTGCTTTCATTGCAGGTGACGCATGGAAGGTGATGCAGCCGCATCAGGCACATGACGTAGGTGAGGTGAACGGAGACGCTCTTTCCGCTCAAGAGTATCAGAATTTGGTAGAAGAATATACCGAAGTGGTGAAACTCATGCGTGGGGTGACCGCCTTGAATGACGAACAAACCAATCAGGTGCGCGATGAAGTATGGCGTTCCTACGTAAACAATAAACTGATCGAAAAAGAAGCAAAAGCACTGGGACTGACTGTTTCTGCTGCTGAAATCCAGGACATCCTGAAAGCAGGCGTTCATCCTTTGTTGAGACAAACTCCTTTCCAGAATCCGCAAACAGGAAACTTCGACAAGGATATGTTGAACAAGTTCCTCGTGGAATATGCCAAGATGAGCGAATCACAAATGCCGGCACAGTATGCTGAACAATACAATAACATGTATAAATACTGGTCTTTCATTCAGAAAACTCTGATCGAGAGCCGTCTGGCAGAAAAGTATCAGGCATTGGTGTCTAAAGCTCTTCTTTCCAATCCGGTGGAAGCACAGGACGCTTTCGACGCAAGAGTGAACCAGTACAACGTGTTGATGGCTGGTATTCCTTACTCTTCTGTAGTGGACTCTACAATCGTAGTGAAAGAATCGGAACTGAAAGACTTGTATAACAAGAAGAAAGAACAATTCAAGCAATATCAGGAAACTCGTGACATCAAGTACATTGATGTACAAGTGACTGCAAGTGCTGAAGACAGAGCTGCTATCCAGAAAGAAGTGGACGAAGCTACTGAACAGTTGGCTACTACTACGGAAGATTATACTTCTTTCATCCGCTCGACTGGCTCGGAAGCTCCTTATGTAGACTTGTTCTATAACAAAACAGCTTTCCCGTCAGATGTAGTTGCCCGTTTGGACTCTGCTTCGGTAGGTACTATTTATGGTCCTTACTATAACGGTGCCGACAATACAATCAACTCTTTCAAAATTGTAGCTAAAGCTGCTGCTGCCGATTCTGTCGAATTCCGTCAGATTCAGGTATACGCAGAAGATGCTGTGAAGACAAAGACATTGGCTGACAGTATCTACAACGCGATCAAAGGTGGCGCTAACTTTGCTGATCTGGCAAAGAAATATGGTCAGACTGGTGATGCAAACTGGCTAACTTCTGCACAGTACGAAGGTGCACAGATAGACGGCGATAACCTGAAATTCATCTCTGCTATCAACAATACAGGTGTGAACGAATTGGTAAACTTGCCGATGGGACAAGCAAACGTAATTCTTCAGGTAACGAACAAGAAATCTGTAAAAGACAAATATAAAGTAGCTGTTATCAAACGTGAAGTAGAGTTCAGCAAAGAAACTTACAACCGTGCTTATAATGATTTCAGCCAGTTTATCGCAGCTAATCCGAGTGTAGAAAAGATGGTAGCTAACGCTGAAGAAGCCGGTTACAGATTGCTCGACAGAATGGATTTGAGCAGCTCTGAACACAATATCGGTGGTGTAAGAGGTACAAAAGAAGCGTTGAGATGGACATTTGATAAAGCAAAACCGGGTGATGTTTCCGGCTTGTACGAATGTGGCGAAAGCGATCACATGATGGTAGTAGGTCTGGTAGGCATTAAGCCGGAGGGATATCGTCCGTTGAAAGCAGTACAGGATCAGTTGAGAGCTGAAATCGTAAAAGATAAGAAAGCTGAAAAGATTATGGCTGACATGAAAGCTGCCAATGCAACTTCATTCAACCAGTACAAAGAGATGACTAATGCAGTCAGCGACTCTTTGAAGATGGTTACTTTTGCAGCTCCTGCATACGTATCAGCATTGCGCAGCAGCGAACCGCTGGTAGGTGCTTATGCTTCTGCAGCTGAAGTAAATCAGTTGAGCGCTCCTATCAAAGGTAATGCCGGAGTATTTGTATTGCAGGTATACGGCAAGGACAAACTGAACGAAACATTCGACGCAAAAGCAGAAGAAGCTACGCTGACTAACATGCACGCACGTTTTGCCAGCCGTCTGATGAATGATTTGTATCTGAAAGCAAACGTAAAAGATACACGCTTCTTGTTCTTCTAAACAAGTAGTAAGTAATAGATAGTAGGCACGGATTACACGGATTTACGCGGTTTAAATTTTTGAGGGAACCGCGAAACCCGTGTAATCCGTGCCTTTTTTGTGCTCGTTTTTTTTGTTTATGGTCTTTGTTATCTGATTAAATTTCCATATCTTGCCAATCTTTATCAATTGGCTTTGCAAAATACTTCATTAACTAATACGAATCTATATTATGACTAAACAACTAGCCCAGTATTCAGTTCCCGCTGAAAATTCACGTGTTATCCGTGTTTTCCTTTCGTCAACGTTCAGAGACATGGAGATGGAACGTTCTGCATTAGTCAAACTCTTTAAGGGTTTGCAAGTGAAGGCTGCCAGCCGTGGTGCCACCATTTCATTGGTTGATTTGCGTTGGGGAATCACAGAAGAAGATGCGAAAAGCGGCAAGGTTGTTGAAATATGCCTGAAAGAGATCGTTAACTCCCGGCCTTTCTTCATTGGTATGGTAGGCGACCGCTATGGATGGTGTCCCAGTTATGAAGATTTATCTCAAACTCTCAATGACAGCTTGGAATATCGTTGGATAGAAGATGACTTGAATCACCATTTGAGTGTGACGGAAATTGAAATGCAGTTTGGTGTACTGCGCAATCCCAATCCGTTACATGCCTATTTTTATATAAAACAGTCGGCAGATGATGAACTGTCTTGCCCTGAAGAGGAGTCTCTTAAACTGAAACGTCTGAAAGAGAGTATTTTGCAACAGGATCGTTATCCTGTGCAGGAGTATGATTCGCCCGATCAGTTGTGTAACCTTGTGGAAGCTGCTTTCACGGAATTGCTTGAACGGGAGTTTCCGGATGTACTGACCGTTGAAGATAATCAAGCATTGCAAGAACAACTGACGCGCAATGAACTCTTATTCAATTATCACCCAATACCTGAAGCAGATCAGGCGTTTGCTGATTTTTTGGCGGTGGATGAACAGCGGTGTCTGGTGGTAACGGGCGGTTGCGGTCTTGGCAAGAGCGCTTTGTTGGCTCATTGGAGCGATTTAGTGAACAATGATATGCCGATGATTCCTATCTATCATCGCTTGGATAGTACTACATTGTCTTCTTATCCGGAAACGTTGGCGAGAATGTTAGCTTCCAAATGCCAGAACGCACTCAAACATCAATCTTTGGGTGAAGAAAATTTGTTCGCGGCGGAAGTTTCAAAAGAACTGGACTCGACCCAGAGCACTGCCAAATCCATCATGGACGCCGTGAAAAACTCGGTTTTGATGGGAGATGCTGGCTTGAACACTTTTTCAGGGAATACACTTCGAAACCTCAAGGAGATTGAAGAAGATTTGAATTCTATTCAAAAGTTCAGTCAGTTGTGGAGTGCGTTGGGTGCATCAAGATACCCTATCATTCTGTTGATTGATGACATCAGTTATCTGAATCCGACTGAAGCATCCTTGTTTTCTTTATTTGCATCTATTCCCTCGAATGTGAAAGTCGTGTTGAGCTTTTCTGCGTCATCCACTGCCTACCTGCCCTTTGTTCAGAATGGCTACGCCCATTTCCAGTTGAATGGTTTTTCACAGGCGGATGCCAAGTCGTTCTCAAAGCAATATTTGTCTACTTACTCCAAGGCTTTGTCCGCACAACAGGAAGATATTCTTGCTTCGTGGGTGCTGGCTAAACAACCGCGCTGTTTAAGTGTATTGCTCAACGAGCTGGTTTCGTTCGGTCAGTACGATGCTCTCAATGAATATATGAGTGGATATTGCCGGCTCAATGAGGTTGGGCAATTCTATGACAGTGTGTTACGGCGTTTGTCGGCTGATTATGGTTTCGAAGAGATTGGAAGAACGCTTCTGATGCTTTCACTTACTTTAGAAGGATTTACCGAAGATGAAGTGAAGAGCATGGCAGACATTAATCAGATACTTTGGTCGCAGTTGAGAGTGGAAATGAGCAGCTGGCTCACCAACAAAGGAGGACGATATTGCATTGGTGACACACAAATGGTAGAAGCGATCGAACGCTATTTCGCTCAAGATGACGAATGTATAGATGATAGTCGCCATGAAATTATTTCCGCTCTGCTGGATGAGGAAGAGATCCTTTCCCATCCGTTGACTTTTGCCGATTATAACTATCGCATGAAACAGTTCTGCTACCATGATTCGTATCGCTATAAAGTGGAGATTACCTATCAATGCTATAAGATGCAAGAATGGGATATATTGAAGGATTGGATTTGTGATGTGGAGATTTTCGAGATTCTGTATCGCACGAATCGTTCTCTGTTGGAAGATAGCTGGAAGGCGATCATGAACGACAATCCTGAAGTTACGCCTGAAGTCTATGCCGAATTGGACTTTGATGAGATCGATTCTTTTTTAATTCCTGTTATTGCTAATGATATGGCTACTTTCTTGAGCAGTTCTTTCCATCTGACGAAGGCGGCAGCTGCTGTGAGTGAGAAGAGTATGGAAGGTGCTGCCATGCCACTAATAGCCAAGTCGGTATTGAAGATGAATGAGGGATGCCGGTATGCCCGTAATGAAGAATACGAAACGGCATGCGACTGTTTCCTGAAAGCATTGGTGATGCAGGAAAACATAGTACCGACTCCGGAACTGGAGATTGCCAACACCTGCCGAAATCTAGCTCTGGCATATTACTACAATGAGCAATACAATGAAGCAGTGACCTATCTGAATAGGGCGCTTGATTATCATGCAGCTTCTGCTGACGAGAAGAGTCAGGCAGAAGTCATTGAACTTTCCGAATATCTGGCTTATTGTGATTACTATAAGGATGAGGAAGAGAGTGCTGCCGAGAAATTCCGGAAAGTAGCTGAAATGCACGAGTCGTTGAATGGCAGACTGTCCGGTGGAGTGGCTAAATGTTTGCGTATGCAGGGTAAATGTCTTTATTATATCAAACGATACGATGAAGCATGGATGCTGATGAATCAGGCGTTGGACATTGCTATACAGATAGATAGCAAAAAACAGATCGTCGCTTGTCATAAACAGTTGTATTATCTGTGCAGGGAATTCAAACGGATGATGAATGAACGTGGCGATGAGCAGGCATCTACTTTATTCTTCCGTGAGTCTCTTCTGCATGAAATGTATTTCAGCGAAAAACCGCGTCTGGCGGAACTGACTGTCCGCTACGAGGCATTGAGATGTGATATTATGCAGCAGTATTACATGAATAAAGACTATGATAACGTGATTCGTATTGCAACGTCTTTGGATTTTCACGATGATACTGACCCTAATGCTTCCTGTCTGGTATATTATTACAAAGCACAGGCTTATGTGAAGTTGGAGAATTATCCAATGGCGAAAGAGGCTTTCTTCAGAGAACTTGAACTGCGAAAGAAGTATTTGGGATGGGAGGAAGAAGATACGATTCTGGCTTGTCAGAACTTAGGGGTTTTGCACAGCTTTTGTAATGAACGGGAAGAGGCGCTGGCTTGTTTCCGTGAGGCGTACGGTCATGAAGTGAAAAAGAATGGAGAGGATTCTGAAATGGCGCAAAAGCTACTTCAATATATCAGCGTGGTTGAATCATAACGGAGGCATACTTCCCTTTTTTGTTAACTTTTACATTCCTGCTATACGGAAATCGACTTTATTTCCTTACATTTGCAGATATAAACTATCAACAGAAAGAAGAATGTCTAAATATCCCCTTTTAGGAATGACTCTTGTAGAGCTTCAATCATTGACAAAAAGACTGGGTATGCCCGGCTTTGCTGCCAAGCAGATTGCATCCTGGCTTTACGAAAAGAAGGTAGCCTCGATTGATGATATGACTAATTTGTCATTGAAACACCGGGAGTTGCTCAAGCAGAACTATGAGGTGGGAGCGGAAGCTCCGGTAGATGAAATGCGCTCTGTAGATGGTACGGTGAAGTATCTTTATAAAGTGGGTGAGAACCATTTTGTAGAGTCGGTTTATATACCGGATGATGACCGGGCAACGTTGTGCGTGTCGTCACAAGTAGGTTGCAAGATGAACTGTAAGTTTTGTATGACCGGCAAACAGGGGTATACGGCTAACCTGACCGCCAGCCAGATCATGAACCAGATTCATTCGCTGCCGGAACGGGACAAACTGACTAATGTCGTAATGATGGGAATGGGCGAGCCGCTCGATAACCTGGATGAGGTATTGAAGGCATTGGAACTACTGACCGCTACCTACGGTTACGCATGGAGTCCGAAGCGTATCACGCTTTCTACAGTCGGGCTACGGAAAGGATTGCAGCGTTTTATCGAAGAAAATGACTGCCACCTTGCCATCAGCCTTCACTCTCCGCTGACCGTTCAGCGTGCTGAATTAATGCCGGCGGAAAAGGCGTTTTCAATCACCGAAATGGTGGAACTGTTAAAAAACTATGATTTTAGTAAACAACGTCGACTTTCGTTTGAATATATTGTTTTTAAAGGGCTCAATGATTCGCAGGTCTATGCCAAAGAGTTGCTGAAACTTCTTCGCGGGCTGGATTGCAGGGTGAATCTGATTCGTTTTCATGCCATACCGGGGGTAGACCTCGAGGGGGCGGACATGGATACGATGACCCGTTTTCGTGATTATCTGACGTCACACGGACTTTTCACCACTATCCGTTCATCCAGGGGCGAAGATATTTTTGCCGCTTGCGGTATGCTGTCGACAGCGAAACAGGAGAAAAATAATGAAAGTTAATATATAAAACCGAACATCATGAAAAAGTACTCTTTTATTTTATGCATCGCTTTGGTAACCTTTGTCGTTGCATCTTGTGGTCTGAAAGGAAATCACACCTCTAGTGGTCGTGCTTACGAGCTTTTGGTTGTAGTAGATCACGGTGTTTGGGATCGTGCTGCCGGAAGGGCTTTACATGATGCGCTCGATGCTGATATGCCCGGTTTGCCGCAGTCGGAACCTTCTTTCCGGATTATGTATACTTCACCGAAAGATTATGATTCTACGCTGAAGTTGATACGTAACATTATTATTGTAGATATACAGGATATATATACGAAAGCCTCGTTCAAATATGCGAAGGACGTGTATGCCAATCCGCAGATGATATTGACTATCCAGGCTCCGAACGAAGAAGAGTTTGAGAAGTTTGTGGAAGAGAACAAAAAGACGATTGTCGACTTCTTTACCCGTGCGGAAATGAACCGTCAGATTACGTTCCTGGAAGGGAAACACAGTAACTTCATTTCGCAGAAAGTGGACAGTTTGTTCGGATGCGACATCTGGGTGGATGCCGAACTGGCTAATTCAAAGACCGGGGATGATTTCTTCTGGGCTTCTACCAACACAGGTACTGCCGACCGTAACTTTGTGATGTACTCTTATCCGTACACTGACAAGGATACGTTTACCAAAGAATATTTTGTGCACAAACGTGACTCCGTGATGAAAGCCAATATCCCCGGATTCAAGGAAGGCGTTTATATGTCGACCGATAGTTTGCTGACCGATGTCCGTCCGATCAATGTACAGAACAGCTACACAATGGAAGCACGTGGCTTGTGGCGTATGAAGGGCGACTTTATGGGTGGTCCGTATGTATCTCATACTCGTCTGGACGAGAAAAACCAACGAATTATTACAGCAGAAATATTTGTTTATTCACCTGATAAAATGAAACGCAACCTGGTACGCCAGATGGAAGCATCTCTGTATACACTGAAACTTCCGAATGAAGTTCAGCAGAAGCAGATTCCATTGGGAGAAGCATCTAAGGAAGCGGAACAAACTAATAAATAAAAACATGGAAGATAACAAGATAAGGATAGGTATCACCCAAGGAGATATTAACGGGGTGGGCTATGAGGTGATTCTTAAGACATTTTCCGACCCTACAATGTTGGAACTATGTACTCCGATCATTTATGGCTCACCGAAAGTAGCGGCTTATCATCGCAAAGCGCTGGATATACAGGCCAATTTTAGCATTGTCAACTCTGCTACCGAAGCGGGGTACAACCGTTTGAGCGTGGTGAACTGTACGGATGATGAGGTGAAAGTGGAATTTTCCAAACCCGACCCCGAAGCCGGTAAAGCTGCGCTGGGGGCTTTGGAACGTGCCATCGAAGAATATCGCGAAGGGTTGATAGACGTTATCGTAACAGCTCCGATCAACAAACATACGATTCAGTCGGAAGAGTTCTCCTTCCCCGGACATACGGAATATATCGAAGAACGTCTGGGCAATGGTGATAAGTCATTGATGATTTTGATGAAGAATGACTTCCGGGTGGCTTTGGTGACGACACATATCCCTGTCAGAGAGATCGCGACTACGATTACCAAAGAACTGATTCAGGAGAAACTGATGATATTCCATCGTTGCCTGAAACAGGATTTCGGTATCGGTGCTCCGCGTATTGCGGTGCTCTCTCTCAATCCTCATGCCGGAGACGGTGGTTTGTTGGGAATGGAAGAGCAGGAAGTGATTATCCCTGCCATGAAAGAAATGGAAGAAAAAGGAATCCTTTGCTACGGTCCTTATGCGGCCGACGGCTTTATGGGTTCAGGCAATTATACTCATTTTGACGGTATCCTGGCGATGTATCACGATCAGGGGCTGGCTCCGTTCAAGGCCTTGGCTATGGAAGACGGGGTGAACTATACGGCAGGCCTGCCGGTAGTACGTACTTCTCCGGCTCATGGAACGGCATACGATATTGCAGGCAAGGGATTGGCTTGTGAAGATTCTTTCCGTCAGGCAATCTATGTTGCCATCGATGTGTTCCGTAATCGTCAGCGGGAAAAAGTGGCTCGTGCCAATCCGTTGCGTAAACAGTATTACGAGAAACGTGACGATAGTGATAAACTGAAGCTGGATACAGTAGACGAAGATTAAAAACGAGTGATGACAAGAGCAGAGATACAACAAGTGAAACAACGTTTCGGTATTATAGGTAATACCGAAGCATTGTCGCGCGCCATAGATGTTGCCATTCAGGTAGCTCCTACCGATTTGTCTGTGCTGATTACCGGAGAAAGTGGAGTCGGAAAAGAAAGTTTTCCGCAGATTATTCATCAATATAGCCGGAGGAAGCACGGACAGTATATTGCTGTCAACTGTGGTGCTATTCCGGAGGGCACGATTGATTCCGAACTGTTCGGGCATGAGAAGGGTGCGTTTACCGGTGCGATTGGCGAACGGAAAGGGTACTTTGGCGAAGCCGACGGTGGTACTATTTTCCTTGATGAAGTAGGGGAGTTGCCGATGCCTACCCAGGCGCGTTTGCTCCGTGTGTTGGAGAGTGGCGAGTTTATAAAAGTAGGTTCGTCCAAAGTGCAAAAGACGGATGTTCGTATTGTGGCAGCTACCAATGTCAATCTTACACAAGCGATTGCAGAAGGACGTTTCCGTGAAGATTTATATTACCGGTTGAATACGGTGCCTATCCAAATACCGCCTTTGCGTGAACGTGGTGACGATGTACTTTTGTTGTTCCGTAAGTTTTCCGCAGACTTTGCAGAGAAATACCGGATGCCTGCTATTCAGTTGACGGAGGATGCGAAGAAAGAGTTGTTGGCTTACCCGTGGCCCGGAAACGTGCGCCAGTTGAAGAACATCACCGAGCAAATATCTATCATTGAAACCAACAGGGAGATCTCTGCTGCTATCTTGCAGAATTATCTTCCTGCACAAAATACGCAACGTCTTCCCGCGTTGATGGGAACGCGTGAGAGTAAAGGCTTTGAGAGCGAGCGGGAGATTCTTTATTCTGTTCTGTTCGATATGCGCCAGGAAGTGGCGGAGCTGAAGAAGATGGTGCACAACCTGATGGCGGAACGTGCCGGACAGGTGGGGCAGGTAGGACAAATGGGAACGGTGGTTACTACTCCGGTAGTGACGGCGCATCAACCTTCGGTACCTGCTATCATTCACACCATGCAGCCCACAGTTTGCAAGGATGATGATGACATACAAGACACGGAAGAATATGTAGAAGAATCTCCTTTGTCACTGGACGAAGTGGAGAAAGAAATGATACGCAAGGCACTTGAGAGGCATCATGGAAAGCGGAAGAGTGCGGCCAAGGACTTGAATATTTCCGAGCGTACACTTTATAGAAAAATAAAAGAATATGAATTGGATTAAGAAAATAATACGCCCTTTGTTACTGTTCGGCTTGCCGTTGGTAGTCATTGCGTGCACTGTTTCCTATAAGTTTAACGGATCGTCTATCAATTATGATAAGGTAAAGACTATTTCGATAGCCGACTTCCCGATCAAGTCGGAGTATGTATATGCTCCGTTGGCAACCAAATTCAATGAGGACCTGAAAGATATCTTCATCCGGCAGACCCGTCTGCAACTGCTCAAGCCGAATCAGAATGCGGACTTGCAGATTGACGGAGAAATCACAGGATACAATCAGTACAACCAGGCAGTATCTGCCGACGGTTATTCTTCGGAGACGAAGTTGACTATTACCGTCAATGTGCGTTTTGTCAACAATACCAATCATGCCGAAGACTTTGAACAACAGTTTTCTGCGTTCCGTACCTACGACTCTAGCCAGTTGCTGACTGCCGTACAGGACGGATTGATTGCTGAAATGTCTAAAGAGATCACCGACCAAATTTTTAATGCAACTGTAGCAAACTGGTAATATAAATGACTTCTGTTAACTTTCAACAATGGATTCAGCATCCCGAGACGCTGAATAGGGATACTTTGTACGAACTGCGCAATCTTCTTGCGAGGTATCCGTATTTTCAGTCACTTCGTCTGCTGTATCTGAAGAATCTGTATATTCTCCATGATATTAGTTTTGGTGGAGAACTGCGGAAAGCAGTTCTTTACATTGCAGACAGACGGCAGTTGTTCCGGTTGATTGAAGGTGACCGCTATGATGTGCAGGCACGGAAAAAGGGAGTACCTCTCACGGAGGTGCTGAAAGACGAACCGTCCGTAGACCGCACATTAGCATTGATCGACGCTTTCTTGTCCACAGTACCCGAAGAGGTGACTGCCCGCACCAGCTTCGACTATTCGATGGATTACACTTCTTATCTTTTGGAGGAGACTCCGGCCACGGAACAGTCGTCCGAAGAAACGCCCAAACTTAAAGGCTACGAACTGATTGACGACTTTATAGAAAAGAGCGAGAGCGACTCTCCCCTCTGCATGAAACCTTTAAGAGAAGAAATGCCATCTTCGCCAACCTCTTCGGACGAACCTACCGAAGAAGAAACGATGAAGGAAGAAGAGGAAGATGACAGCTGTTTTACGGAAACTTTGGCAAAAATCTATGTTAAACAGCAACGATATTCAAAAGCTCTTGAAATAATTAAAAAATTAAGCTTGAAATATCCAAAAAAAAATGCTTACTTTGCAGACCAAATCAGATTTTTGGAGAAATTGATTATTAACGCTAATTCAAAATAACTAAAAATGTACTTATTATTCGTTATCTTAATGGTTATTGCAGCCTTGTTGATGTGTTTCATCGTGCTGATTCAGAACTCAAAAGGAGGCGGACTTGCTTCTGGTTTCTCTTCATCTAACGCCATCATGGGCGTGCGCAAGACTACAGATTTTCTGGAAAAAGCAACATGGGGCTTAGCTATCTTCATGGTGGTAATGAGCATTGCTACTGCTTATGTAGTTCCTCGCTCTGCTGTTGCTAAAGACGCAGTGTTGGAACAGGCACAGAAAGAACAACAGACTAACCCGTATAACTTACCCGCAGGTACGGCTGCGCCGCAAACTGAAGCTCCTGCTACCAATGCACCTGCTACAGAAACTCCGGCACCGGCTGCTGAAACTCCTGCTCCTGCAGCAGAGTAATTCACTCCGTTGTCAGGTAAGACTTTGGGGTAAAACCATTAATGGGAAGGTGCAGACGGATGCTGCATTTCTTTGATATTTAAGTGCGGATTACGCAGATTACACGGATTTTCAATCTTCCGCGTGGTCAGTGTAATCCGCACTTAACTTTTTCTTGTAAAAACAATCTCTTTTTGATAGAAACAAACGAGATTTAACTACCTTTGTTGGTCGTATGAAGATTATTAACTACTATTTTTAAATATAACAATGACAGAACATTTGAAACAGAAATTGAATGACTCCGCCGTACTCCGATGGAGTGTTCTAGCATTAGTCGCATTTACTATGCTATGCGGCTATTTCCTCACCGACGTAATGTCTCCTCTAAAACCCATGCTTGAGAAAGAACTACTATGGGACAGTCTTGATTATGGTTTCTTCACAAGCGCTTACGGGTGGTTTAATGTATTCCTATTGATGCTGATTTTCGGTGGTATCATTTTGGATAAGATGGGAGTTCGTTTCACCGGAATGGGGGCTTGCTTATTGATGGTGTTTGGTTGTGGATTGAAATACTATGCGATTTCTACTACTTTTCCGGAAGGTGCCATGCTCTTCGGATTCAAAACACAGGTAACCCTGGCTGCATTGGGGTATGCTATCTTCGGTGTAGGTGTGGAAATTGCCGGTATCACAGTTTCCAAGATTATCGTGAAATGGTTCAAGGGTAAGGAAATGGCGTTGGCTATGGGACTTGAAATGGCTACGGCACGTATCGGAACAACTCTGGCAATGGTGCTCACGGTTCCTTTGGCCGACTTTTTCGGATCTACGGATGAGAGTGGCACATTTCATACCAATATTCCTGCTCCGATTTTGTTTTGTCTGATTATGTTGTGCGTGGGTACGATTGCTTTCTTCCTTTATACTTTCTATGATAAGAAGTTGGATGCTTCTTTGGATGCAGAGGGATTGGAACCGGAAGAGCCGTTCCGTATGAAAGATATTGTGTATATCATTACCAATAAAGGATTCTGGCTGATTGCATTACTATGTGTATTGTTCTACTCGGCTGTATTCCCCTTTATCAAGTATGCTGCCGACTTGATGGTGCAGAAGTATAATGTAGATCCGAAGTTGGCGGGAACGATTCCCGGATTGTTGCCGATTGGTGCGATTATCCTGACTCCGTTGTTCGGCTCGCTTTATGACCGTATCGGTAAGGGAGCCACATTGATGATAATCGGATCAGTGATGCTTATTTTTGTGCATACGATGTTTGCTCTGCCTATACTGAATATATGGTGGTTTGCTACTATCATCATGATTATATTGGGATTTGCCTTCTCGTTGGTGCCTTCAGCTATGTGGCCGTCTGTTCCGAAGATTATTCCGGAAAAACAGTTGGGTACTGCATACGCATTGATTTTCTGGGTACAGAACTGGGGATTGATGGGTGTTCCTTTGTTGATCGGATGGGTGTTGAATACTTATTGCAAAGGTCCGGTAGTAGACGGTGCACAGACTTATGACTACACGTTGCCGATGGCTATTTTTGCTCTCTTTGGTGTGCTTGCTCTGATTGTGGCTTTGATGTTAAAGGCAGAGAACAAGAAGAAGGGATACGGTCTGGAAGAGGCGAATATCCAAAAGTAACTAGGAAATTCAATACCTAAAGTGACAAAGGAATTTTGTATCAAGGTGTAAACAGAAGAGTATCAGTATGAATACTCTGAAATAAAAAATAAGAAATATGGCTGCCAAAGAGAAAATCAACCTGTTAGAGGTCATTCCCTGTCGCAGTGAACATATTACAGCAGAAAGGGAAGGGGAGACAATTGTGCTCTCCTTTCCCCGTTTTAAATATCCGTGGATGCAACGCTTCCTTGTGCCGAAAGGAATGTCGAAAGAACTTCATGTGAAATTGGAAGAACACGGTACGGCTGTATGGGAACTGATAGATGGAAAACGCAATGTTCGTGAGATTATAGAAAAACTCGCAGACCACTTTCAAAATGAAGAGGGCTACGAGTCGCGTGTATCGGCTTATCTTTCTCAAATGCAGAAAGATGGATTTATAAAACTGGTGATACCAGTTGCATAAATAGGAATTTATTATTATTTATTTGATAAATACAGCCCAAAGTATGACGGCAATTGCTATCAGGACCCCCATGATAATAAGCGTTCCCCAAACAAAATAATTGCTGTCTTTCTCTTTCTTTTTCTCCGAGTCGTGGATGATACGTTCCATTTCTTCGGGGGTGGTGTTGGGTAGTGGATAAGGTTCGTTTGCACGGTTTAGATGCTTCAACTTATCGTTAGCACGTTCACGACGTAGGCGGGAAGCTTCCCGTCCCTCTTTTATTCGGCGTATCATGTCGAATGCATGTCCTTCACCAACCATATTCTTTGTTTTTTAGAAGTTCACTTCCTTCGTTTTTCTATTTCCCTTCTTCTCTGTCCACTTTGAGCAATCCTCCCGTATTCGGATCAAAATAAACTTTGATGGTAGAATTCTTATTGAACAAAACCGGAGCCAGATATTCTATCACACCGAATTGAGTAATAGGAAGCTCACCTTCATAAAGTTTCTTTTTACCGTCGGTCAGTGTAACCATAGCTTGTCCGGGTACGTTGTAGGCGATTCCATCCAAATCTTTCTTCTTCTTACCATCTTCCTGTGGCATCTTGACCGATTTCAGGTCTTTCAGACTGATATAAAACGGAGTTCCTGCCAAATCATTGTTGGCAACTACACCTAACTTCTTCGAGAAGCGGAAGGCAACTTCATTGTTGAATTCCTTGTCAGGGGTAAGGCGGACAGTGAATGTTCTCTCTTCTTTGTTGCAGGTGCCGGAGAACATTTGCGTCATGGCTTCTTCCTGTGCATTCAGATTGTCGAGCATAATTTTAAGCTGTGCCCCATCTGAAGGCATATTATCAGCTTGTCCGCGCAATAAGGCATTTTTGCTTTCGCGGATGTTATAGATTTCTTTAGCCACCAGCTCGGCCATCTTGGCGGTAGAACTAGCCATCAGAATCTCCTCGGTCAGGAATTCACGAGGATTCGCTTTCTTTTGGAGGACTGCGGGAGCGGGAGCAACTTTTTTGCTTGCACTGCTATTGCTGTAAGGAACATTGATCGTTTTCACAATGCCATCCTCTGTCAGTTCCATGAGCGGTGCTACTGTCTTATCCTTCAATTTTACGAAATACGTAGTTTCGCTGTTGGGCACACCTACGGATTTCACTTTTACGCTAGCTAGTTCCCAATACTCTTCAGGGTCGGCGGAGACGTTGGTCAGTCGCAGGTAACGATCAGCATATTTGCTGAATTCTCCCGGAGTATAGTTGACTTTGTTGGCTTTTATTTCAAGTTCTATTTGGGTTTTGGGAAGACTGTAAACCACTCCATAGTCTTTTCCTCGGGTAACCCCTGTCAGTACTTCGGTTTGTGCATAGGCGGACGTTGTCATAAGTAGTCCTGCTGCTATAATCAACTTTTTCATATTCGGTTCTTTTTAACTGGTTTTGAAAACAAAGTTAATGAAGTTATTGAAAAAAGGGTAACTTCTTAACTTTTATTCGCTTACAAGTCGCCATGCTGTCGGCAGACAGGTGATAATATCGCTTGCGATCATTCCGATCATTCCTTGCTTCTTTTGAGCGACATCGCCCGCCAGTCCGTGAATGTAAGTGCCGATTTTAGCGGCTTCCTCGGTGGGGTAACCTTGGGCAAGCAGCGCTAGTATTACTCCGGTCAGTACGTCACCGCTACCTCCGGTTGCCATTCCCGGATTTCCGGTTGGGTTGAAGAAACATTTACCTTCGGGGGTGATGATGGCGGAGTAGGCTCCTTTTAAAATAATGTGAACATGGGCGGCACGGGCCAGTTCGCAGGCCTTCATCAGACGTTCGTAAGAGTCCTGGCATTTGCCGGTCAGACGTTCCAGTTCTTTCGGATGCGGGGTGAGGATGGAACCCTTCGGTAGGTGGGTAAGTGCATGACGGTGGTTGGCGAGGATATTAAGTGCGTCGGCATCCACTACAACAGGAGTCTGGCAGTGTTCCAGTTGTTCCAACAAGGCAGCTTCCGTTTCCTCGTTTCGTCCCAGTCCCGGGCCGATGCCGACTGCTTGATAGTCGTCCGTGTCGGTAGGTACGGCAAAACAGGTTTCGTTGATGTCGGTTTCTACGATTGCTTCGGGTATGGAGGTTTGCAAGATGTCGTTGTTGCACATTGGCGCATGGACAGTCAGCAACCCTACTCCCGAACGGAGGCAGGCGCGGGCAGCGAGAACAGAGGCTCCTGCCATTCCTTTTGAACCGGCAATCAATAGTGCATGGCCGAAGTTCCCCTTGTGGGCAAACTGTTTGCGTGGCTTGATGAGTGAACGGATTTGCTCTATTTCCAACATTTCGTAGTTCGTTTCCATCTCTTCAATACCGTCTTCGCTTAATTGGATGTCCAGCACTTCCCATTCTCCGACAAATTCCGTGTTCTCTGCGAAAAGAAAGGCGAGCTTCGGCAGTTGCAGACTGAAAGTTACGTCGGCACGGATAATATTAGCTTTTACGTTGAATGTATTTTCTTCTCCCATCAGTCCGGAAGGAATGTCGATGGCTACTACCATGGCAGGGGAGGAATTGATGTATTTCACTACGGCAGCGAATCCGCCGCTTAACGGTTTGTTCAGGCCTGAACCGAATAATCCGTCGATTACCAGATGGTCGGGCGTCAGGGCGGGAGGTACGAATTGGGTACTGATCTCGTGGAATTTTACTTCTTCCATCATTTCTACCAGTTCTTTATTGGTCTGGCAGTCGGGTGAAAGTTCTCCTTTCGTGTTGAAGAGAAATACCTCGATTTTATATCCTTTTTCAGCCATCATGCGGGCTACGGCGAGAGCGTCTCCGCCATTATTCCCCGGTCCGGCAAAGATAGTGACCGGCGTTTCCGTATTCCATCTGTCTGTGATGGCTTTTGTTAATACGGTTGCTGCACGTTCCATCAGATCGATTGATGCAATAGGTTCGTTCTCAATGGTATAAGCGTCCAATTTCTTGATACTGCTGCTTGGAAATATTTTCATTGCGATGTTCTTTTAGTTTTCGGATTACAAATGTACATGATTCTTCTGACTTTTCCCGTTTGTTGTGGGAAGAAAACCATAATTGCAACTTTTAATTCATCATTAGTTCTATCTTTGGGTCAGAAAAATATCTGCTTTTGAACTATTAAGTGTTAGAATAACTCCGCCAAAAAATAATTCAATGCAGCACCATTATGAACTTACTTTTATTTCTCCTGAAAAAGATTTCTTCATTTCATTTCTCATATTCTCATTGTTTTTCGATAAACGAAAGCTAATCAAATAGATATCTTATGAGAAATACTTCTTCAAAACGGTATTTCTCATAAGTTCTCCCATATTTTGGCTCAAAAGCCACCTTATTCTCATTGTACTTCAGGGTATTTCTCATAGTCAAAAGCCATTTGTTCTTCCTTTTTTCTTTCAGCCTGCCTTATTTTTATCAGGAAATGAAGCTACTATTTAGATAAAATAGTGGCTTTTTGCTTGAAGATGCTCATTGGTCTCGATTGTCCCATATATTGTGGGAAAGTTTTCCTTCAATATACAGGAATACTTTCCCACAAAATAAGGGAATACTTTCCCAAGCCTTAGGGAATCTTTTCCCACAATATGTGGAACTAAGACACTGTGTATGGAAGCAAGCAAAAGGAATACATAGTTTTATTTATTCAATGTCAGCTTCCGGCACACTACACTATGAGAAATGAAGCAAAATCCGGGTTATTTTGCGAAGAAACTATGAGAAATGCCTGTTTTTAAATCATTTCTCATAGTCTATCTTATTAGTTTACTGCCACTTGTTTTTTATTTATGAGAATATGAGAAATGAAAAATCTTTTTCTGTAGAGGCGCGGATGGAAATTGTGTTTAGTTTATCGCCATACCTTCTTAAACAAATTTTTAATGCGGTTCCCCTGATTAAGCCTTTGATTATTTGCCGTTTCCGATAAAAATGTTATCTTTGGAGATAGATAATGTGCATCACATTATTTTCCAGTGCTCACAATGAAAATGAATTAAAATCTAAATAACGGATTGTTTAATCTTCTAAAGTTTGCATGATGGAAAAGACAAAAATTGGCTTGAATGCCGGGAAAGTATGGCGCATCTTAAATGAAAAAGGTGAACTTTCAATGTTCGATTTGTGCCGTGAATTAAGTTTGACGTTTGAAGACGTAGCTCTCGCTATTGGTTGGCTGGCCCGAGAAGACAAGATCTTTTTGAGGAAAAGAGAAGGAATGCTTTTTGCCAGTATCGAAAATGTCGAATTTACTTTTGGCTAAGGTGGTAGCTAACTTACATTTAAGATGGATCTCCACTTTATTATTTACACTGCTAAAAAAGTAATGAAGTGGATCAGTAGGATTTTTTATGCTCGTTTTTACTATTCCCCCTATTATTCTGTTTGATAAGAGAAGCATCTAATCTACTTTTTCTGTACCTTTGCACCCCATAAACTACTAAACACATAAATTCATGAGTGCATTGAAAGGGCATCCGAAAGGCCTTTATTTGATTTTCGCGACAAGCACGGCAGAACGTTTCAGTTATTACGGTATGCGTGCGATCTTTATTCTTTTCCTGACGCAGGCATTATTGTTTGACAAAGAAGCGGCAGCATCCATCTACGGCAGCTATACCGGACTAGTTTATTTAACCCCGTTGATTGGCGGATACATTGCCGATAAATATTGGGGAATCCGTCGTTCCGTGTTTTGGGGAGCGGTGATGATGGCAGTCGGACAATTCCTGATGTTTATGAGTGCTTCCACTTTAGATAATACGAACCTTGCCCACTGGATGATGTATGGCGGACTAGGCTTCCTGATCTTGGGCAATGGTTGCTTCAAACCCACTGTCTCTTCTCTGGTAGGTCAGCTCTACGAACCCGGAGACAGGCGGTTGGATGCTGCATACACCATTTTTTATATGGGAGTGAATGTAGGCTCTTTTGCTGCTCCTTTGATTTGTGGTTATCTGGGTGATACCGGTGATCCGCATGACTTTAAATGGGGATTTCTTGCAGCCGGAATCATGACACTGTTCACCGTTGTTCTTTTCGAGACTCAAAAGAATAAATATCTTTTTTCTCCTTCCGGAGAACCGATTGGTATTATCCCCGATGCTAAACGTGAAAAGAAAGAAGACAAGGCCGACCATATCTCACACCCGAAGATGGACAAACGTACCAAAGTACGTAATACCCTTGTAATCACAATTCTTACCATTGCTTTAATAGCCTTCTTTAACTATGCATTTGAAGGCGATTGGGTGAGTATCGGCATTTTTACCGCCTGCATTGTTTTCCCTGTTCTGATCTTGTTAGACGGTTCATTGACCAAAATAGAACGCAGCCGTATTTTCGTTATCTATATAGTAGCCTTCTTTGTCATCTTCTTCTGGGCAGCCTACGAACAGGCGGGAGCTTCTTTAACTCTCTTCGCATCCGAACAGACGAATCGTGACATATTCGGTTGGGAAATGCCGGCTTCATGGTTTCAATCCTTCAATCCACTGTTTGTAGTTGTCCTGGCATATATCATGCCGGGTGTATGGGGGTTCCTGAACAAGCGAAAGATGGAACCTGCTTCTCCTACCAAACAAGCGATTGGTCTGTTACTCCTTTCTTTAGGTTATCTTTTCATCTGTTTCGGAGTGAAAGATGCAGTTCCCGGAGTGAAAGTGAGCATGATTTGGCTGACAGGACTTTACTTTATTCATACCATGGGTGAAATAGCTTTGTCGCCTATCGGACTTTCAATGGTAAATAAATTGAGTCCGCTGCGTTTCGCCTCCCTGATGATGGGAATCTGGTATCTGTCTACTGCCACAGCTAATAAATTTGCGGGAATGTTGAGCGGACTCTATCCGGAAGCCGGAAAAGTGAAGTCAATCTTTGGTTATCAGATTGCTACCATGTATGATTTCTTTATGGTATTCGTCGTAATGTCCGGTGTTGCTTCGTTGATTCTGTTCCTTCTCTCGAAGAAATTACAGAAGATGATGCACGGGGTAGAATAAAAAATCGTATTTTTGCAAGGTTATTTTTAAATTACCGGTTATGGATACCATTCAGATAAAAGACAAATTGTTTACCGTTTCTATTAAGGAACAAGAAATTCAGAAAGAAGTGATTCGCGTAGCGAACGAAATTAACCGCGATTTGGCAGGTAAGAATCCGCTTTTTCTTAGTGTGTTGAACGGTTCGTTCATGTTTACCGCTGATTTACTGAAGCACATCACCATCCCTTGTGAAATCTCATTTGTGAAGTTGGCGTCTTATCAGGGCATCACTTCCACCGGAGTGATTAAAGAGGTAATCGGCCTGAATGAAGACATTGCCGGACGTACCATTGTGATCGTAGAAGATATCGTAGACACAGGACTGACGATGCAGCGACTGCTCGAAACATTAGGTACACGCAATCCCGAAGCTATTCATATCGCTTCTCTGTTGGTGAAACCTGAAAAGCTCAAGGTAAACCTCAACATTGAATATGTAGCGATGGAAATCCCGAACGACTTTATCGTAGGTTACGGACTGGATTATGATGGTTTCGGACGTAATTATCCCGATATTTATACAGTAGTAGATTAATATTAAATAGGTACCAGTTTAAATGGTAAATAGTAAATCGTTAAATTGTAAATAACAAAATGTTGAACATCGTAATTTTCGGTGCTCCGGGTTCAGGAAAAGGAACACAGAGCGAACGTATCGTAGAAAAGTATGGAATCAATCACATCTCGACAGGAGATGTATTGCGTGCTGAAATCAAGAATGGCACAGAACTGGGTAAAACAGCTAAAGGTTACATCGACCAAGGTCAATTGATTCCTGATGAATTAATGATTGATATTCTGGCAAGCGTATTCGACAGCTTCAAAGATAGCAAAGGTGTAATTTTCGACGGTTTCCCAAGAACAATTGCACAGGCAGAAGCATTAAAGAAAATGTTGGCAGAAAGAGGACAGGACGTTTCTGTAATGGTTGATCTGGATGTTCCGGAAGAAGAACTGATGGTACGTCTTATTAAACGTGGCAAGGATTCCGGTCGTGCTGATGATAACGAAGAAACAATCAAGAAACGTCTGCATGTATATCATTCACAGACTGCTCCACTGATCGACTGGTACAAGAACGAAAAGAAATACCAACACATCAACGGCTTGGGTACTATGGAAGGTATCTTCGCTGAAATCTGCGAAGCAGTAGATAAATTGTAATAATACAATATTATAAATAAATAAGTCAGTAGCCGGAGTGTTCTAATTAACTGCTCTAACTACTGACTACTTTAACTCTTTAAAAAAATATGGCTGAATCGAATTTTGTTGATTACGTAAAGATATACTGTCGCTCGGGCAAGGGCGGAAGAGGCTCTACGCACATGAGGCGCGAGAAATATTGTCCTAACGGAGGTCCTGACGGGGGCGATGGTGGAAGAGGAGGTCATATCATCTTGCGCGGTAACCGTAATTACTGGACATTGCTGCACTTGAAGTATGACCGTCACGCAATGGCCGGTCATGGTGAATCGGGGAGCAAAGGACGTAGCTTCGGAAAAGACGGTGCGGATAAAATAATAGAAGTGCCCTGCGGAACGGTAGTTTATAATGCCGAGACAGGGGAGTATCTTTGTGACGTAACAGAAGACGGACAGGAAGTGGTCTTGCTCAAAGGCGGTCGCGGCGGTCAGGGTAACTGGCATTTCAAGACGGCCACCCGTCAGGCTCCGCGTTTTGCGCAGCCGGGAGAGCCGATGCAGGAAATGACCGTTATCATGGAGCTGAAACTGCTTGCCGATGTCGGTCTGGTAGGTTTCCCGAATGCGGGAAAGTCAACTTTGCTTTCTTCCATTTCGGCTGCCAAACCGAAAATTGCCGATTACCCGTTTACTACGCTCGAACCCAACTTGGGCATTGTTTCCTATCACGGTGGAAAATCCTTTGTGATGGCGGACATACCGGGTATTATCGAAGGTGCCAGCCAGGGAAAAGGTTTGGGACTGCGTTTCTTGCGTCATATCGAGCGTAATTCATTACTGCTGTTTATGGTTCCGGCAGACAGCGACGACATTCGTAAAGAATATGAAGTCTTGCTGAACGAACTGCGTACCTTCAATCCTGAAATGTTGGACAAGCAACGTGTGTTGGCTGTCACCAAGAGTGATATGCTCGATCAGGAGTTGATGGACGAGATTGAACCTACATTGCCGGAAGGCATTCCACATGTATTCATATCTTCTGTTTCCGGTTTGGGTATCTCGGTGTTGAAAGACATCCTTTGGGAAGAACTGAACAAGGAAAGCAATAAAATAGAGGACATCGTTCACCGTCCGAAAGACGTGACCCGTCTGCAACAGGAACTCAAAGACATGGGCGAAGATGAAGACATCGTTTATGAATATGAGGAAGATGGCGACGATGATATCGATTATGAGTACGAAGAAGATTGGGAAGAAGAATGATTTCTCTTACAAAACATAACGAGTTGAAGGGATATAAGTCATTAGATGCATATCCCGAAGTAGCTCATTTCGTAACTACACGTCACGGAGGTATAAGCACCGGAGCTTACGGCTCTTTCAACTGTTCGCCTTATACCAACGACTCATGTGTGAACGTCAATCGCAATCAGAACTGGTTGTTTCAGTGCATGAATCATCAGATAAAGGAATTATTTATTCCTGAACAGAGTCATGGTTGCGCCAGTCTGATTATCAATGAATCATTTTTTAAAGAATCATTGGAAAGGAGACGGCTACTTCTGCGAGGAATGGATGCTTTGATAACGAATGTGCCGGGATATTGCGTTTGTGTCACGACAGCGGATTGTGTTCCTGTATTGCTGTACGACAAAAAACAACACGTTGTGGCTGCCGTTCATGCCGGATGGAAGGGAACGGTGAAGCATATTGTCAGTCATGTGATGGACAACATGACTCAAAAGTTCGGGACGCAAGGCGAAGATGTAATAGCTTGCATCGGGCCGAGCATTTCGCTCGAATCATTTGAAGTAGGCGATGAAGTGTATGATGCTTTTGAAGAAAGCGGTTTCGATATGTCTCTTATTTCTATGAAGAAGAAGGAGACAGGCAAATATCATATTGATTTGTGGGAAGCCAACCGGATTGAATTACTGAATCGCAGAGTGCCTGCAGAGCAGATAGAAGTGGCTGGAATCTGTACCTATATTCATCATGATGAATTCTTCTCCGCACGTAGACTGGGAATAGATTCCGGTCGTACATTGTCGGGAATAATGATTAGAAAGTAATAATTGGTGTCCGTTATTGCAGGACGCTGATGATTGGTTTATGATAAGTTATGTTTGAAATAAAAGTATCTAAAGAAATAAAAGACGCATGTCCGGTTTTTGCCGGAGCCGCTGTGTATGCTGTTGTGAAAAATACAGCTTACAGCGAAGGGCTTTGGCAGGAAATCGACGCTTTTACCGGGCAACTGACTTCCACTACACAGATGGAAGACATCAAACATCAACCTGTTATCTTTGCTACCCGTGAGGCTTATAAGCGTTGTGGCAAAGATCCCGGACGTTATCGCCCGTCAGCCGAAGCTCTACGCCGCCGCTTGATGCGTGGAATCCCGTTATATCAGATTGATACGTTGGTAGACCTTATTAACCTTGTGTCTCTTCGTACGGGACATTCGATCGGTGGTTTTGACGCGGACAAGATACAAGGTACGCGCCTTGAACTCGGTATCGGCAAAGCAGGAGAACGGTTTGAAGGTATCGGACGCGGTGTATTGAATATCGAAGGACTACCTGTATATCGCGATTCTTTCGGAGGAATCGGAACCCCGACAAGCGATCATGAACGTACGAAAATGGATCTCGGAACCACTCATATCCTAGCCATAGTCAATGGTTATAACGGAAAAGAAGGTTTGCGAGAAGCTGCTGAAATGATACAGACCTTATTAAGAAACTATACAGAATCGGATGGAGGCGAAATCGTATTCTTCGAATAATTAGAATGAGTGCTCTAAGAAAAAAGACATGAAAAACATACTTATCTTACTGACAGTTTTATTATTGCCACTGACTGCCGACGGGCAGGATAAACCTTTCTTCTCTGCCCGCGAAATGGCTGATGTACGGGTAGCTACTCCCGGATTATTTGCTAAAAGCAATCATATCTATCTGCATTTGGATTCTCTGAAAGACCATGAATATGCTTTCCCATTACCCGGAGGAAAAGTAATCTCTGCCTATGGAACTCGCGGAGGACATTCGGGAACAGACATTAAGACCTGTGCAAAAGATACGATTCGTGCTGCTTTTGATGGAGTGGTGCGTATGTCGAAACCCTATTATGCCTATGGCAATATCGTTGTAATCCGCCACGCTAACGGATTGGAAACACTTTATAGCCACAATTTCAAGAATCTGGTTAAAGCTGGTGATGTCGTAAAAGCCGGACAAGCTATCGGGCTGACAGGACGTACCGGTCGTGCCACTACCGAACATGTACACTTCGAAACCCGTATTAACGGGCAACATTTTAATCCGAATCTCATTTTTGACTTAAAAGAGAGGACATTGCGGAAAGAATGTATCAAGTGTACCAAGAACGGGAGTAAAATCGTTGTGAAGACTCAAATTCCTGACAATCGGATTGCTCAAAATAAAAAGTAAAGGGCTATCAGTAGTTGATGAATAGCCGGGAGATTATGACAAATTATGGCACAAATTTTATGCAAATCGGCTTGTCTACTTTAATATCCTGCTGTACATCTGTTAATAGTCCTGTATCTGCATCTCTTTCATAAACTTGTATCACATTGCTATCTCTGCAAGCAACCAACAAGTATTTGCCATTAGGCGTGATGATGAAATTGCGTGGATGAATCCCTGTCAGTTGGTAGCCTGCTTTTGACAACATTCCGTTATCCGGGTGAATACTGAATATGGCAATACCATCTGCTTTCAAACGATTGCTGGCATACAGGAATTTACCATCCGGGCTGATATGGATATCGGCGCTTCCTTGTGCGTTTACCGTATCGGCAGCGATTGTCTGGATCTCTTTTAAATCTCCGTCTTTATATTCAAAAGCGATTACTGTGCCCGATAACTCATTAATCAGATAGGCGTAATGGCCGTTTGGCGAGAAAGTCAGATGGCGGGGACCCGAACCGGCTTTCACTTTAAAGGCAGCAGGCGATCCTTCTTTCATAAATGCTTCTTTATTCTCTACATTTGCAGCTGGGTTAATGATAAACTTATGTATTTGATCTGTACCCAAGTCATCGGCAAACAAGTATTTACCATCCGGAGTGATACGGACACAATGCAGATGCGGTTTCTCTTGTCGTTCCTTGTCTACTCCCGTACCTTTGAATTGTATAATATCGGAAGCGGGTAGGAGCGAGCCATCTTTTGCGATAGGGAAAACGGAGATGCTGCCGCCACTGTAGTTGGCGGTTATCACATTATTTCCACTGGCGATGATATAACAGGGATCTTCACCTCCCGTTTGCTGTGAATTTAATAGTTGCAAAGTTCCTTTTTCTTTATTGAAGGCAAATGCATTGGCTGCAGCTTGTGTATTATTGAATTCACTGACTGCATAGACGAATTTCCCGTCGGCAGATGGAACAAGATAAGAAGGATTTTCAACTTCCGTTTCACTTAACGGAGTGGCAGTCCCGTCTTCTTCGTTGAAGCGGTAGCTATATATCCCTTTACTGGTTCCTGATGTGTAAGTACCCACCAACATGGTTAGTTCGTTTTCCGTTGTATCGGTTGTTTCCATAGGAGTCTTTTTCTTAGAAGTACAGCCACTGATACTGATTCCGAATATGCAAACAGCGGCAAATGCTTTGAATATAGATGTTTTAGATAGATATGTCTTAATCATAAGTAGCTTATTATTGGTTGATTTTTCATGATGCTTTTTCACCTTAAATATAAAATAGCTCCGTAAAGATAGTGCTTTGATATAATATTTGCTAACGTCTTCTCGTAAATTAGAAAACATTTCCTATCTTTGCACTCTTGGAAAGCGTTCTAAACAATCGCTATTCTGTACGAATAAAAATTTGGGCTTGACTGGATTTGACAGCGGGCAGAAATGGTAGGTAAGCATGCAGTGGGTCGGTAATTTCCACTTAAATATCAGTTATCAAAATTTTATCTGGCGAAACTAATTACGCTCTTGCTGCTTAATCGAATCACAGTAGATTAGCTTAATCCAGGCACTAGGTGCCAGGACGAGACATCACTCGGAAGCTGTTGCTCCGAAGCATTCCGGTTCAGTGGTGCAGTTACATCGGGGATAGTCAAAGGCGGCCTCGCACTTTTGATGAAACTTTAGAGGATAAGGCAGGAATTGATGGCTTTGGTTCTGTTTCTGCACGAAAAATTAGGCAAAGATAAGCATGTAGAAAGCTTATGATTTCCTCGTTTGGACGAGGGTTCGATTCCCTCCAGGTCCACAATAAATGCTGATTTTAAGTAATTTATGAGATTTGCGCCCCGCTTTACATACTAGTAATGTAAAGCGGGGTGTTTTTGTTTTATTTAATATTTCTATTTTCTGTGATATTCATCTGTTCGTCAATGCTCGGGGTGAATCGGTCGTTGTATAGGTGGCAGACGACTTAAATGTCAAGACTGTCCAAACGGGATTGATCGGATTACTTTTCGTCTTTCTTGTTATCGAGTAGCTGTGATAATTCTTCCTCCACTTCCTCGATACTTGGCAAGGCGGATTTCAGATTTTCGGGAATGGCTTTGCTTAGCTGGTAGTCGCTTACTCCTATGGGCTGTGCATAGCCCGTTAGGGCATATTGTGCCACTACTTCATCTTTACCTTTGCAGAGCAACAATCCTATTGTCTTGTTGTCGTTTTCACCTCTCAACTGGTCGTCTACGATGTTGATGTAGAAATTCAATTGCCCTGCATATTCTGGCTTGAATGGAGTAGCCTTTAATTCTACGACTATATAGGCGTGGAGTTTTATGGAGTATAGGATAAGGTCTGCATAAAAATCGCTATCCCCGACTTGGAAATGTTTCTGTTTGGCTACAAAGGCGAAGCCGTTCCCCATTTCCAATAGATACCTTGTGACGTGTTCTACAAGCTGTTTTTCAATATCTCTTTCATCTGCCAGTTCTTTTGTACCTGCTACATCGAATATATACGGGTCTTTCAGCAAATAGTTAGCTAAGTCACTTTGAGGGGCGGGCAAGGTCTTTGTGAAATTGTTGACTTTCTGTGTTTCTATCTGCCGTTTGAACAGATTAGTCTCAATCTGTATCTTTAATACGTTGCTGCTCCATCCGTTTTCAACGGACTGTTTCATGTACCAATATTTGTTTCCTAAGGGTAATGAGCTATCCAATAGTATCACATGACTGGTCCAGTTTATTTTTGAAATGGGGGAACAAACAAAATCCTTTTCAATATCATCAATGGATGTTTGCAGCATTGCGGAGATTGTCTTGTCTATCTTTTGAATTTGCGCAAGAGGCTCTTGCGTAAATTCTTTTGATTGAAATATATTTGTCTGAAATTGCGCAAGAGGTTCTTGCGTAATTGGTAAACAGTTCAGTTCATCAGTCAAGGATAGCATATTGGGGATTGTTGGCGTTCTCAACACCTTGTCACAAGAAAGCATTCTTTGTAATATCTCTAGTGGGTATGTTCGGGCAAACTGACACATATAGGTAAGGCTTCTCGCTGAATATCCTTTCTTTTCGGGATAGTGCATCTTGATAGCCTTTGAAATCTGACTTATGGCTTTTGGATAGCCTCTTTTTATTATGGAGTCATAAATGAAGCACTCCCACCTCGCGAACCATTTATTTTTATATCTGTGTCAGGCAATAATCTTTTAATACGCTCTATTCCTTCTTTAGTAATCTTTCCATATAAATTCAACGATTCGATTTTTATCTTTGATATTTCGTCCGGTATATTGATTGTATCGATAAATTGGATATCCAACCTTTTTATTTCTTTGAGCTCCAACAGTACAGCCGGAAATTCTTTTACTCTGATATTGATGCCGCTTCCCCAACCATCCTTTTGAGCATCAGCACTTAATTTACTTTTTAATCCCTCCTTATTAACATCTTTCTTCCTGACCATCCAACCAATTTGCGGTCGCAGAGCAAAAGTCTTGCTGTTTTGTTCTAACCCGATGAAACCTGCCCAAAACTCTAATGGAGTTTCTTTGACAGCGTCGCCATATACTTCCTGATACTTTACATCTACCTTCACTATCTCATCAGGGAGACAATTCCTGCCTTCCAGCTGTTTCAGATTATTTCTTTTCCCTTCCTTATCGTAAGGGAAAAACTTCACGATCCATCCATCAATAATGTTTGGGGCTCCGTATCGTTTCTGTGAATGATATTTAAACATGTTGCGCCAAAAGTTCTTATTAACTTCTCCTTTGGATGCTTTGACAAATTCTTCCAAAAGAGGTTCCAATTCTGAAATCCACCAATCGAGTTTGTATTCTTTCAAGCCTCTGGCTTTGTGCAGTAGTTTTTCCCAGTCCTCCGGTGTTCCTTCGAGAGTTATTTCAGGTATTCCACAGACAATGCGTATGATTATAAACTCAAAGTAAGGTTTTACAGCTTCCATGATTGTTATTTCGGAAGCAACTTTCTCTAAAGAGGTAGTCGTTGAAAAATTGCAGGTGAGCAGTTCGGTCAGATGATTACCGGCGTATTGGGATATTTGTTCTGTAAATTGCGGAAAGATTTTCTCCCATGAAAGAGTAGGGTCCTCCAATTTTTTGTCTTCTCTGACAATTAAGGATAGTTTGCCGGAGAAATCAACAAGTTCATTTCTCATAGATTCCTGATTGGCATTGATATGGCGTGCAAATCCCTGGCTGATTAATAGCCAAATTATGTCCGGGGACAACACGAATGGCCTGTGATCCGCATAAGCCTGATACATACCGTTGAAAAAAGAATTAGGACCAAAAGAAACGAGACTGTCGGGAGATTCGCTCTTTGCAATGATATGATAAGGAACCTTGATATTCTTCTTTTTTATCTCATAAGGCTCTATGTTCATATCTGATAATATAAGACTTTCGTAAATTTCATTCGGGGAGTGTAGATGAAGTAATTCTTCAGGCTTTGAAAGCTTTTCGACCTTAAAAGTGATTCCATTTTGAGCGAATGTGGAAACACTGCAAAATATGAATAAGCAAAATAATGTGTTTTTCATAATCTTAAAGAGTTGTATGGTGGCACAAACTTATTAACTACCTCTATATTTTGAATAGACGATATGCAAATATAATATAATAAGAACTGTCTTTGACAAGATATTGAATGTTTTTTTGACTTATATCTATAAAAATCATAAGCATATTATTTCTTGAACCGATAAGCAGGATTTATTCGGGAATTTATAGTAAGTTTGCTCTGCTAATCCTAAACAATGACGCAGAGAAAGATTATACATATCGACATGGATGCCTTCTATGCCTCTGTAGAACAGCGTGATAATCCAGAACTTCGTGGCAAGCCTTTAGCGGTAGGTCATGCAGAAGAGAGGGGAGTTGTGGCTGCTGCTAGCTATGAAGCCCGGCGTTACGGTGTCCGTTCCGCCATGGCTTCGCAAAAGGCGAAACGTCTTTGTCCCCAACTCATTTTTGTACCTGGCAGGATGGATGTTTATAAATCCGTTTCCCGTCAGATACATGAGATTTTCCACGAATATACGGATATCATCGAACCTCTGTCTCTGGATGAAGCTTTTCTGGATGTCACAGAAAATAAAAAAGATATTTCCCTGGCTGTGGATATAGCAAAGGAAATAAAGCAGAAGATTCGGGAGCAGCTCAACCTTGTTGCGTCTGCTGGAGTTTCTTATAATAAGTTTCTGGCTAAAATAGCTTCGGACTATCGCAAACCGGATGGCTTATGTACCATTCATCCGGAACAGGCCCTTGATTTTATCGCCCGTCTTCCTATCGAATCTTTTTGGGGAGTGGGTCCGGTGACTGCAAAGAAGATGCATTTACTTGGCATCCACAATGGACTTCAACTACGGAAATGCTCTCTTGAAATGCTGACAGCCCATTTCGGGAAAGCCGGCGCACTGTATTATGAGTGCTCACGAGGAATTGACGAACGCCCTGTCGAAGCAATTCGTATCCGTAAATCCATTGGCTGCGAACGTACATTGGAACGTGATATTTCAGCCCGTTCATCGGTCATTATCGAACTATACCATGTGGCGGTAGAGCTGATTGAACGTCTTCAGCGAAAAGACTTCAAAGGCAACACGCTTACCCTGAAAATCAAGTTTCATGATTTTAGCCAGATAACCCGAAGCCTTACTCAATCGCAGGAACTCACCACCTTAGACCGGGTACTCCCACTTGCAAAAGAATTGCTTAAAAGTGTCGAATTTGAGCAACATCCAATCCGGCTCATCGGTCTTTCCGTCTCCAATCCAAAAGAGGAAGCCGATGAACAACACGGTGTTTGGGAACAGTTGAGCTTTGAATTTAGCGATTGGGATTGAAGGCGAAGAGGAAGAAATAGAGGAATGAAGAGGAAAGAATAGGGGATGAAAAAGAAGAGAATCAAAGAATGAAAAAAGAAAGAGGATTGAATATCCAAACAGATACTTTGTCTGAAGTAAAACAGATACTCTATTTGAAATAAAATAGAGCCTTTATTTGCCCTAAACAGAGCCTCTGTTTGGAATAAATAGAACCTTTATTTTCTCCAAAGGGAGCCTCTATTTTCTAAAACTGCATCTTTGTTTTTCCGAAATGAAAACCCGGTTTCCGTGTGACTTAAATTGTTTTTATAGTGACTTAAATTGTTTCTACAATGACTTAAATTGCTTTTATAATGACTTAAAAGCCTAAAATATAGCAATTAAGAGTACTATTTTTGAAGTATGTACTTTTTTGTCATCAGGTTCGTATGATTTACTCACCTCATTTTTTATCAGATACGTTATCTTTGCAATACTTAAATGAATGAAAATACCATGACTCGAATGAAACATTTGCTTTGTGTTTTTCTGGTAGCAGCTTTGGGGAGTTTCTCTTTCAAGGCAAACGCTTATACCGAACGCAATATGCTGCAAAAAGCGGCTGACGAGACTACGTTGAAAAACGTGTTAATAATGAAACAGGCTTGGGTGCCTTATCCTGCTTATACCGATCGTGCCGCCTGGGATTCCCTGATGGGACCCAACAAACAACGTCTCATCGAAGCCGCTGAAAAACTTCTCGACTACAAATGGCAACTGATACCTGCCACTGCCTATCTGGAATACGAACGTAGCGGTAACCGCAAAGTGATGGAAGTTCCTTATGACGCCAACCGCCAGGCACTCAACACCCTGATGCTCGCCGAACTGGCCGAAGGAAAAGGACGCTTCATCGACCAACTATTGAACGGAGCATATATGAGCTGTGAAATGAATTCATGGGTTCTATCCGCACACTTGCCGCGCCAGAGCAGTAAACGTTCACTTCCCGACTTCCGCGAACAGATTATCGACCTCGGCTCAGGCGGATATGGAGCATTAATGGCTTGGGTACACTATTTCTTCCGCAAACCATTCGACAAAATCAATCCTGTGGTATCTTTGCAAATGCGTAAAGCAATTAAAGAGCGTATTCTCGATCCGTATATGAACGACGACGAAATGTGGTGGATGGCTTTTAACTGGAAACCGGGAGAAATCATCAACAACTGGAATCCCTGGTGTAACTCTAATGCCCTGCAATGTTTCTTACTGATGGAGAACAACAAGGATAAGTTGGCAAAAGCTGTTTATCGCTCCATGCAGTCAGTCGATAAGTTTATCAACTTTGTGAAATCCGATGGTGCCTGTGAGGAGGGAACCTCTTACTGGGGACATGCCGCCGGAAAGCTCTATGACTATTTGCAGATACTCTCTGATGGCACAGGCGGTAAGCTGTCTCTGTTCAATGAACCGATGATTCGCCGGATGGGAGAATATATGTCCCGTTCCTATGTCGGCAATGGCTGGGTGGTGAATTTTGCTGATGCATCGGCACAAGGCGGGGGCGATCCTTTGTTAATCTATCGGTACGGTAAAGCTGTAAACAGCGATGAAATGATGCATTTTGCCGCATACCTGTTGAAAGGAAGAAAACCGTATGCTACCATGGGCAACGACGCTTTTCGTTCGCTTCAATCTCTACTTTGCTGTAATGAGCTGGCAAAAGCAACTCCGAAACATGATATGCCGGATGTAACCTGGTATCCCGAAACGGAATTCTGTTATATGAAGAATAAGAACGGTATGTTTGTTGCCGCTAAAGGCGGATTTAATAACGAAAGCCATAACCACAACGATGTAGGAACCTTTTCTTTATATGTAAATACAATTCCTGTGATAATTGATGCCGGTGTAGGTACATATACCAAACAGACGTTCGGCAAGGACCGCTATACCATCTGGACCATGCAGAGCAACTATCATAACTTGCCGATGATTAACGGAGTACCGCAGAAATTCGGGCAGGAGTATAAAGCTACCAATACCGTTTGCAATGAGAAGAAACGGATGTTCTCTACGGATATAGCTACTGCTTATCCGGCAGAAGCGAAAGTGAAAAGCTGGGTTCGCTCTTATGCTCTTGATGATAAAAAACTCATTATTGGTGATATTTATACGTTGGATGAGGCTATTGCTCCTAATCAAATGAACTTTTTAACTTGGGGCAATGTGACTTTCCCGTCAGCCGGAAAAATCCGCATCGAAGTAAAGGGACAAAAGGTGGAAATGAACTATCCACCACAGTTTAAGGCCGAACTGGAAACAATCAAACTGGATGATCCGCGCCTGTCTAACGTATGGGGCAAAGAGATTTACCGCATCACACTAAAGACTGAAGAAAAGAAAGTGACTGGTAAATATGGATTTGTTATTCAACAAGTGAAGTAGGATGAAATAGATTTTTAAAGCTAGAAAAAATAAAGTATAAACAATTAAATCACAGTAAGATGAAAAAAGTATTATTTGCCGGGCTTTTGGTCCTTGCAGGAGTAAGCGTAAGTGCGCAGAACCTGATAAAAAACGAAAAATTCGCCACTGAAGTAAAGACTAAAGTGACTAATGCCAATAAAGCTACCGCAGGAGAGTGGTTTATCATGAATAATGAAGCTGACGGTGTAACTACTATTGCTTGGGAAGAAACAGGAGATGCCAAATATCCGAATGCAATGAAATTGGATAACTCCGGTGCCGAAAAGAATCTCTCTTGGTATAAAGCTTTCCTGGGACAACGTATTACCGATGGTTTGGACAAAGGTATCTATGTTCTTACTTTCTATGCAAAAGCTAAAGAAGCAGGAACTCCGGTCAGTGTATACATCAAACAGACCAATGAGGAAAAGAATGATAATGGTAAGTACAATACTACTTTCTTCATGCGTAGAGACTATGACGCGGATGCTCAACCGAATGCTTCGGGTGCACAATACAATTTTAAAATTAAAGAGCCCGGTAAATGGACTAAAGTAGTGGTTTATTATGATATGGGACAAGTGGTAAATGCTATTAGCAGTAAGAAAGCAAATGCTAACTTGGAAGTGTCTGATACAGACGATGATGCTGCTATTCTGAAAGATTGTTATGTGGCTATTCTTTCCCAGAACAAAGGCGGTGTTGTAGAAATCAGCGACGTGACATTGAAAAAGAAATAAAGAGCAAAGGATTTAATATAGTAGGTTAACAAAAAAATAGGGCAGTGAAGTAGTGATACTTCGTTGCCCTATTTCTTTTGTTATATGAATATAATGGAGAGTTCCGAATAAATAAATGTATGAAACAGTCAATCTCCCTTCGGGACTGATTTCATGCGATTTATTGAATACCGAGTTTCTTCTTCAGTTCCTTAGGCAGAGAATCTTTGTGTACCATCACGCAGATTGTTTTAGCACGTACATAGCTTTCAGACATATTCAGATAACCTCTGGATTTGTTGCTTTCCGCTCCCCAGGAATTCTTGGTGATATAATATTTAGTACCATTCTGATCTTTTACAATGCCGGTGATGTGCATCAAGTGGTCGTCAGTTGTCACAAACTTCTCGTAACCATCCTGACGGATTTCCGGTGTTACGTTGATTTCCGGATAAGGATGCTCAAACTTGAACACTTCGTCCATTCGTTGATATTTGGGCATTTTCTCAAAACGGGCACGGTCGGTAGTCGAGTAATCTTTCACATCCTCCACTTGCGGGTTAATGGCGATTCCGTTCTTGAAAGAGAAACCCTGTTCGCTTACGTCACCGTCCCAACATACGGTATATCCTTTGTTCAGTGCATAGTCGATAGCCCCGATCAGTTCGTCCAACGGAAGATTATACATCGGCTGGTTTTCCCAGTTGTCGGGAACTTCAGGCGAGAATGTCTCATAATAAGGCTTGTGAGTGAAACTGGTCAGTTCAACATAATCATCCATATTCAATCCCAGACTTTCTGTGAAAGATTGAGGAGTATATTCTTTTCCTTTATAAGTGAATTTTTCGGGAAGCTTGCCTAGATAAATATCGAACAGATTATTAATAAGCGCATCAAATTGCGGAGTACGCTTTTTAGATTCAATATTTGCGTCTACCAATGCTTTGAGGTAGCGTGACAATGCACCGTGATTGTGGTCTTTGTTATCGCCCAGCAATCCGGTGTACACTTCTTCCGGAACGATTCCCGCTTTCTTATAAGCGTTTTTGAAAGTGTGTGCCAAACTTCCTTCACCGATACTTCCTTTACCACGACGGAGATAATTGTCCTCCATCTGATTCATGTACTTTTGGCGGACGATAAACATTTCCGAGAGATCATATTCTCCTTTTCCCATTCGGAGCAGTTCCGACTCCATGAAAGAAGCGGTGGCAAAGCACCAGCAGGTTCCTGTGGAACCCTGATCTTTAACAGGCGTTGCTTGGTGAGATACAATGGTTGTGAACTCATAACCAGGTGTTTGTGCAAAAGAGGTTACGACCAATAAGAGGAGCGCAACCGACATAAATAGCTTTTTCATAATGTGTTTTATTATCTTTCTTCTGCAAATGTATAAAAAAAGCGAAGATACTCGAAAGTTCCTCGCTCTATTTATTATAATTAGTGTGTTTATTTACATGGCAACCTGCTGTGACAGCAGTTTTTGAAGTTTACCGTTTAATGTTTGGCACATGGCACCATTTCCCATTGCTTGATAGCGTTTAATACGGTACTGTAACATCATAATTTTTTCATTTGCATTCTTTTTCATAATTTGTTTCCTCTTTTTTTGCCCTCCACGTTTTGAAGAGCGGTTTTACATCTTGTTTTCTCTAATAACACTGCAAAGATACAAATTGTTTTCGAATTATATGCTGTAAAACATAAAAATCTTCTTTTTCTTTTGAATTTTCTTTTTTATAAGGGTTCGAACACGGTCTATATTACAAACCTGTTACAAAATTCCCGGATTTTCCCATCAATGACAATATTATTCTTATCTATCACATTTTTATGTACTTATCTAGGTATTCAGAAAATATTCTTCTATTTTTGTCAGTCAGCAACCTTATTAATAGAATAAACCAAACACTTATATGAAAACATTCACCCATCTTTTGTGCGTCCTGATTTTGTCGATTGTACTGTTTGCTTGTAACAATGCTCACTTCCTCAAAGAAGAATCCTACCGGAATCAAGTAGCTCAAGACTTTGAGCAGAAAAAACAGGCACTTCCTCATGGAGATTTATTTGCAATCTTTGCCGATTCTATTTTGTCAGTCTACGAGCGCGAAGCATTGATGTTTCTCTACGCTTATATGCCGATAGGGGATGTGACGGACTATCCGGGAGATTATTACTTGGAGAATGTCCGGCTGTCGAAGCAGACACGTGACGAGATGCCTTGGGGCAAAGAGATTCCCGATGAAGTGTTCCGTCATTTTGTTCTGCCGATCCGGGTGAATAACGAGAATCTGGATGATTCCCGCCGTGTGTTTTATGATGAACTAAAAGACAGGGTGAAGGGACTGCCGATGAAAGACGCGATATTGGAGGTGAACCACTGGTGTCACGAGAAAGTAGTCTATCGTCCGAGTGACGCGCGCACCAGCTCACCATTGGCATCTGTCAAAACAGCGTATGGACGTTGTGGCGAAGAGTCTACATTTACGGTGGCTGCGCTCCGGGCAGTCGGTATTCCGGCGCGGCAAGTGTATACGCCCCGCTGGGCGCATACGGATGACAATCATGCTTGGGTGGAAGCATGGGCGGATGGACATTGGTATTTCTTCGGAGCCTGTGAACCGGAACCGGTTTTGAACTTGGGATGGTTTAATTCCCCTGCCAGTCGGGGAATGTTGATGCATACCAAGGTTTTCGGACGTTACAACGGTCCGGAAGAGATCATGCTTGAGACACCGAATTATACGGAAATCAATGTAACGGAGAATTATGCTCCAATCGCAAAAGCGTTGGTAACGGTGAAAGATAGGAATGGACAACCTGTCACCGGAGCAAGAGTGGAGTTTAAAGTATATAACTATGCGGAGTTCTATACAGTGGCTACTAAATATACTGATGCCAGTGGTCAAGTGTCATTAACGGCCGGTAAGGGAGATATGTTGGTATGGGCTTCCTATAAAGGGACATTCGGCTTTTCCAAGCTATCTTTCAGCAAGCAACCGGAATTGACATTGACACTTGATAAGAAGGAAGGAGATATATTTGAAGAGGATATTGATATCGTTCCTCCTGTTGAGAATCCTATTTTACCGGAAGTAACGCCAGAGCAGCGGGCGAAGAATGACCGGAGAATGATGCAGGAGGATTCGATTCGCAATGCTTATGTCGCTACTTTCCCGACTGCGGAACAAGTTGATTCTATTATATCCTGTTTGAAGGGAAAATCAGGTTCGTTCGTAAGGAAGGCACTGGCTTCTTTCTTAGTGGAATCAAGAGGGAATCATGATGTATTGGTTCGTTTTCTGAATGAGGCAGACCGGCAGGGAAAATTAATGAAAGGTGCGGCTTTGCTGTCCATGCTTACTAAAAAAGATCTTCGTGATGTACCTTATGAAGTATTGATTGATCATTTATTGAATACGAAAGATGTTCCTAACTATTTATATGATTGTGTTATTCCCTCCTTGCGCTGTATGGATGCTTCGGTTGGAGATATTTATGACATACTTGCTCCCCGTATTTCAACGGAGGTATTGACGCCTTATAAATCGTTCTTTCAGTCTAAGTTCTCCGAAACGGAAATAGATACCTTTCGAAATCATCCGCAAGCTTTAGTTGAATGGGTAAACCGTAATATTACGATTGATGAGGAAAATAACTTTCTGCGTATTCCTATTTCTCCGGAAGGGGTTTGGCGTGCGAAGGTGGCGGATTCATTTTCACGGGATATTTTCTTTGTGGCTTTGGCGCGTAGCCTGAATATTGCTGCTGATATGAGAAAGATGGATGGACGCATAAGCTATATGGATCCTGAAAAGGATGAATGGGGGGATAATAGATATGTGGAAGTTGATTTCGATAAACAAGAAGAAGTGGAGGCATCCAGAGGCATTTATCGTTTTTATGAGGACGGTAAGGCAATTGCTCGTGATGATAAGAGAGTAAAGTATTATAATAAGTTTACCATTTCCAGGTTGCGGGAGGGCAGACCAGAATTGATTAGCTGTGACGAAGAACATCCCGAGTTGCGATATATAGGGACATTGGATACCGGATATTACTTGTTGGTTACTGGCACAAGGCTTGCTGATGGAGGTGTGTTGGCGAGAATTTCTTCTTTTGTATTACCTGCACAGAAAGACGAATTCAAACCTGTAGCGACCAAAGTACCTTATCATTTGCGTGAATCCGGAGAAAAAGTGGCTGTTATCGGTAATTTCAATTCCGAATCGCTTTTTGCACCGGTGGAGGGAATAGGAGAGAAAGTGATATCTTTGTCAAAACAGAGTATTCTGCAAACCTGTGGGCGTGGCTATTTTGTAGTAGCTGTGCTTGGAGTAGGGCAGGAACCTACCAATCATGCACTAAGAGATATAGCCGCTTTGGGCAATGACTTCGAACAATGGGGGCGTAAGATGGTCTTTCTTTTCCCTTCGGAAGAACAATACAAGAAATTTAATGCCGACGAATTTAAAGGACTTCCGTCTATCATCACCTACGGTATTGATGTCGATGACAGCATCCGCAAAGAAATAGTGCAGGCTATGAATTTGAACAATTCTATTCTGCCGGTATTTATCATTGCAGATACATTTAATAGGGTAGTCTTTGTTTCTCAAGGATATACAATCGGTTTGGGTGAGCAATTGATGAAAGTTGTACATGGGTTATAGAAAAGAGGAGGTATACAATAATCGTTAATTCTTGCCCTTAATGCGTTTTTTCGGAAAAGAATGATTACGTTTGCAGCAAATTATGACTAAGTACATTTTTTGCATATTAGCATGTGCATTTCTAGTATTGGGATTTAGTAATGTTTCCAATAAAGAATTGCAGGGATTTCAGAAAAAAACTGAAACCTCGTCTAATGACATGCGATATGAAGCAGTGTCATGCTGTTGCGTTTCTTCTGCCGGCTTCGACAAGCCAGGTAAAGATTCTCATTCGCAGTTTGTTGACGAGACATCCACTTGTAATGTTAGTGACTGCATTTTTGACAATATCTCTTTTCCGAGAAGCATTGTTCCTTTCAAGAACCTGAAGTTCAATACCAATACTGTCATTATACAGATATTGAGCTCTCTGAATGTTATGCTTCCGGAGAATCGTTTGGGGCATACCGGCCTTGATGTCAATTACACTAAATATTCGTGTAAGTATTACGTCTATACATTGGCGCATATTCTCATTTAGACTATATTCTTATCTTTGGGTAAGGTGAGGTGCCTATTCAGATCCTCCATCTACCATCATTTCCTTTATTTATTATCTTAGTTTTATTCATGTTAACATGGAAAACAAAGAATGTATTTCCTATGACTTGGAACAAAGGACGGATATTGATGTGCCTGTCTTTAAGGATTAAAATATTGTGTTCCCGTTGTGAAACGGGAGTTACGTCGTATAAAAGCAAGGATATATACCGAAGTGGTTTCAGGCAAGTGTTATCCGCCGATTGCTTCTATATGGTGATGAGGAAGGCCCAATGGGATTAACTTTCATGTGTGTCTAAATTTTGTAATGGTTTTACCATTGGGCGCCTCTTCTTTTTTTGAATAAGATTATACAACCTAATTTTTTATATTACTATGATTCATTTATTACTATCTACTCTTGCGATGATGGGGCTTACGTTCCTCATCGGTTTTTTTGTCGCTGCGGTCATTAAGTTGATTGCCTATGCGGCCGATTCATTTGATTTTTATAGTTCCCACCGTTTGGAGCTACTCCGTTTGCGACGCTGGCGTCAGCATCGGCAAAAGGTGGAGAGATTAGTCCGACAGATTCCCATTGCAGATGAAGATGCTTTGGGAGATTTCCGTGAAGATTACAGTAAGGGGATCGACAGAAACTTTACTGGTTATTCCGGCTATTATCATGGCGTGAGTCCGGGAGCTTCTGAAAATAATCTGATGAATTATTATTATTCACAGGATACCCGCGAATTCTTTCTTCGGGAAGAAGAGCAGGCACATGTCAATAAGAAGAACTCAAAGAAACTTACTAACAACAAACAATAAAAGAAAACTAACTTATGGAAAATATAGATTTTGCTACCTTGTTTCAAGGTATTGGTACAATGATGGCAAGCGGATGGGTGCTTGCTTCTGCAAGAGTTTTTTTAGTACTTCTCGGTTTGTTACTGATCTATTTAGGCTGGAAAGGTATACTCGAACCGATGGTAATGATTCCGATGGGACTGGGAATGGTAGCTATTAACTGTGGAACCCTCATTATGCCCGACGGTACACTGGGCAATCTCTTTCTCGATCCGATGCTTTCAGATACGGACCAATTAATGAATACTATGCAGATAGATTTCCTGCAACCTGTTTATACCCTGACGTTTAGTAACGGGCTGATAGCTTGTTTTGTCTTTATGGGTATCGGGACGCTTCTGGATGTCGGCTTCCTGCTTCAGAAACCATTTGCAAGTATATTCCTGGCTTTGTGCGCAGAGCTGGGCACTTTTCTGACAGTACCTATTGCTTCTGCTCTTGGTCTGACTCTGAAAGAAAGTGCATCTGTGGCTATGGTGGGTGGAGCCGATGGACCAATGGTGTTGTTTACTTCGTTGGCATTGGCAAAACATCTCTTTGTTCCTATTACGGTGGTTGCCTATCTTTATTTGGGCTTAACGTATGGAGGCTATCCTTACTTAGTAAAACTGTTGGTTCCCAAACGCTTCCGCGCTATTAAGATAGTGACAAAGAAAGCTCCGAAGAATTACGATGCTAAAGTGAAACTGGCTTTCTCTGCTGTTCTTTGTGCTATTCTCTGTTTCTTGTTCCCGGTAGCTTCTCCTTTGTTTTTCTCTTTGTTCCTGGGTGTTGCTGTTCGTGAGTCGGGTATGAAACATATCTATGATTTTGTGAGTGGTCCGTTGCTTTATGGCTCCACTTTTATGTTGGGCGTACTGCTGGGTGTACTTTGTGATGCACATCTGTTGCTTGATCCGAAGATCTTGAAACTATTAGTATTAGGTATTGTAGCATTATTACTTTCCGGTATCGGAGGAATAATCGGAGGATATATCATGTATATTATTAAACGGGGTAATTACAATCCGGTAATCGGTATTGCAGCTGTTAGCTGTGTACCCACTACCGCGAAGGTTGCACAAAAGATTGTAAGCAAAGATAATCCGGACTCATTTGTTCTGGGAGATGCCTTGGGAGCTAATATCTCGGGAGTAATTACTTCGGCTATTATTACTGGTATTTATATTACGATAATTCCATATTTATAAATAAAAGTATAACAGTTTCTTGAGATACTGTTGGTAATGATGCAAAAAAGAAATGGTGAACAAAAGGCTTGAAGGCTGTATGTTCACCATTTCTGTCTTGTATTAGTACTATTATGAGACGATATCTCATCCCTTGCTGCCATATTTATCCATGTAAAGCGGCATCAATCGTTTCTTTTACTCTTCGTATGGAAGTTACGTTTCGTTCGTATTCGTTGATGTGTACCGTGCCTCCCATGGAGACGGCTTCATTTTTGAATATCATTTCGCTCTGAATACTTTCACGTGCCGAGAAATGAAACTCGTTGATTCCGGTTTCTGCGGCAATGCGTGCGATATTATTTTCATTTACTCCGCATCCGGCGAGTAATGTGATTTTTCCGGCAGCCTGTTTCTGTAACTCTTCTAAAAGGGGGATTCCCAGTTCAGCCGTAGATTGCTGGCCGGAAGTCAGAATACGGTTACATCCCAGTTTGATGATCTGTTCCAATGCTTTCTGTGGGTTACGGCATACATCAAATGCCCGGTGAAAAGTCACAGATAGCCCTTGAGCAGCTTCCATTAGTTTCTGCATTACTGGCAAGTCTACTTCACCCTCTGCTGTCAGGCAACCGAATACCACTCCGTCTGCCCCTAATTTCCGTGCCATTTCAATATCTTTCAGCATTGTCCGGATTTCGATATCCGAATACAGAAAATCTCCTCCACGAGGCCGGATAATAACGTGCAGGCGGGTATGAGTCAGTACTTCCCTTGCGATGGCGATCTCACCATAGGAGGGCGTTGTTCCACCTTCCGGTATTCCGGCACACAGTTCCACACGGTCTGCACCACCTTTCTGTGCGGCCAGGCAACTTTCCACTGAATTGGTACAAATCTCAAATTGATACTTTCCCATAGTCGTGTATTAAAAAAGGGCGAATTTCTTCGCCCTTATATGAATCTTCTTTTGAATCGTTACGTTATTTAGCGAAACTTACCGCACGTGTTTCACGGATGACGGTAATCTTCACTTGTCCCGGATAAGTCATTTCATCCTGGATCTTCTTGGCGATTTCACCTGACAGGCTTTCTGTCTGCTTGTCGTCAATCTTATCTGCACCAACGATAACGCGGAGTTCGCGTCCTGCCTGGATAGCATACGTCTTTGTTACACCCGGATAAGCCATTGCCAGCTGTTCGAGATCGTTCAGACGCTTGATATAAGCCTCTACGATTTCGCGGCGTGCGCCCGGACGTGCACCGGAGATGGCGTCACAAACCTGTACGATAGGAGCCAGCAGACTGGTCATTTCTGTTTCGTCATGGTGAGCACCGATAGCGTTGCAGATATCCGGTTTTTCTTTGTATTTCTCGGCAAGTTTCATACCCAACAATGCGTGCGGCAATTCCGGTTCTTCATCAGGCACTTTACCAATATCATGCAGCAAACCTGCACGTTTTGCTTTCTTCGGGTTCAGTCCCAGTTCCGATGCCATCACAGCACAAAGGTTGGCTGTTTCGCGTGCATGCTGCAACAAGTTCTGACCGTATGAAGAACGATATTTCATCTTACCGATGATACGGATCAATTCAGGATGTAGACCGTGGATACCCAGGTCGATGGTAGTACGTTTACCCGTTTCGATAATTTCTTCTTCCACCTGTTTGCGTACTTTAGCTACCACTTCCTCGATACGGGCCGGATGGATACGTCCGTCAGTCACAAGCTGATGCAGGGCCAAACGGGCAATTTCACGGCGAACTGGGTCGAAGGCAGAAAGAACGATTGCTTCCGGGGTATCGTCTACAACGATTTCAACACCGGTAGCAGCTTCCAGAGCACGGATATTACGTCCTTCACGTCCGATAATACGTCCCTTGATTTCATCCGATTCGATATGGAATACTGTAACAGAGTTTTCAATGGCAGTTTCCGTAGCCACCCGTTGGATAGACTGAATAACGATACGTTTAGCTTCTTTGCTGGCAGTTAATTTGGCATCATCCATAATGTCGTTGATGAATGATTGTGCCTGCGTTTTAGCTTCTTCTTTCAGTGATTCTACCAGGCGTTCTTTGGCCTCTTCGGCAGACAATCCGGAGATTGCTTCCAGTTTATCGATTTCCTGCTGTTGCAGTTTATCGAGTTCTTCTTTTTTCTTATCAACAATCACAAGTTGCGCTTCCAGGTTCTCTTTTACCGCTTCGGCTTCCATCTTTTTACGTTGGATTTCTTCCTGACGCTGGCTAAGTACCATTTCACGTTGCTTCAACTTGTTTTCCGCTTGCTGAATCTTCTGATTCCGCAATGCTACCTCCTTTTCAAGGTCTGCTTTCTTATTCAGGAATTTCTCCTTCACTTCCAGCAGCTTGTTTTTCTTAATTACTTCCGCTTCCGTCTCCGCTTCTTTCAGGACATTATCGTATTTGGATTTCAGTACATACCGGAATAGTATATATGAAAGGACTCCTCCTACGATGAAGCAAGCAATTGCTGTTGCTATTATTGCTATCATTCTACATTTAATTTAAGTATATAAATAAAAACGCACCGCCAAATATCAAAGCAATTATTTTTGCTTGGATATTGTGCAGTGCGTGGTTGTTTTATCTCTTATCAGCGAATAGCCGGTCGGGATTTATTCTTCCTTAAAATAATCCTCCAGCAATTCTGTCAGTTCTTTTACCTTCTCCACATAGGGGCTGGTATCATTACGTTGCATCAATTGCAGTCTCTCTAACGAGAACTGATAGGCTACCATGGCAATAATTTTTTCGGGTTCCAGATTTTTATAGACTTCCCGATACTTATTAAGCCTGATATTTACCTGCTTGGCGGCTTCCCGTACCATTTGTTCTTCCTCACGGTTGATGGTTAACGGGTAGTTTGAGTCTGCTATCTGCAGGTTTATCTTTATTTTATCGTTCATACATCTTCTTCTTATTCATTCAACAAAGCGATGCATTTATCGACTTCACGCACTAATTTTGACAATCGCAGCTTCGTCTCTTTTACGTCGCTGCCGTTAAGGCTGATTGCCGTAGCTGTTTTTAGGTTTGTATAGCTGACTTCCAATTCATCGTATTGAGCTTGTACCTTCTCGTTTTTCAGCTTTTCATTTTCGAGAAGCTTCTTCAACTCGGCATTTTCACGCTTAAGTTCATCGTGCAAATAAATCAAATGCCGTAGTTGCGTTTCAAAGGAATTCAATAACTTTTTTTCTTCTTCTGTCATCACTACACCAAAATTGTACACAAAAATACGATTAACTCTGATATTACAAAAACTTTTCGGGAGAAAATGTTCTTTTTAGCCTAAATTAGCTATGAACGGAGGGAAAAGTGGAGCATTGCATAGGAAGCGAATACAGACTGCTTATAATAATATAAGGTATATATCATATAAACTGATTATGATGACATACTTATAAAGGCATCTCGTATATGTTATTTTACAAAGGATTGTTTTTCTATTCTCTCCGTATTCTATTTTCACTTTCTCCATATCCCGCTTCCCATTCTTCCATATTCTAGTATTTATCTCTCTATTCATCGCTCAAATTAGCTGTTTCTGCGTCATATTGAACAAATTTTGTCCTTTATTGAATTGTCATTTTCCTTCTTTGCTGATAAATACCAGTATGTTTGCGTACCGAACTAACGGACTCAAATTATAAACATAAACATTTGTATTATCTAACCATGAAAAAGTATTATTTACTATCTCTTGTGACCGCTTCTTTGATAGGAACAACCTGTATTCAATGTACTTCTCCAAAACAAAAAAGTGGAGAGAATACTCTTCCGCAGAAAAGTGAATTGTTTGCAACCCTGCCGGATTGTTGTCCGACACCGGACGGAATGGCTGTCGCTCCCAATGGAGATTTAATTTTGGCTTGTCCGAACTTTGCAGATATTACACAACCTGCTTGTCTGATGCGTATCACTAAAGATGGCAAGATAACGAAGTGGCTCGATGTTCCTGTATTGGAAGAAACCGGTTGGGCTTCTCCGATGGGGATTGCTTTTAATGAAGAAGGCGACTTGTTTATTTGCGATAATCAAGGTTGGAGCGGAGCAGAGAAAGCGAAGAATAAAGGACGCGTTCTTTGCCTGAAGTTTGATAACGGTCAATTGAAAGAAACAATCACTGTAGCATCCGGTATGGAACACCCAAACGGTCTTCGTATCCGTAATGGGAAATTGTATGTCACTCAAAGTTCATTATCACAAATCAAAGATCCTTCGGGATTGCTTGTCAGTGGGGTATATTGTTTTGATATGAATGACCGTGATGTGGCAGTTACGAATACATTCGAAGATAAAAATCTCATTACCACTGTTATCACGAAGAATCCTGAAGTGCAATACGGATTGGATGGAATCGTATTTAATGAAGCGGGCGATCTCTTTGTAGGAAACTTCGGTGATGGTGCCGTTCATCGCATTAAGATGGATGCGGAAGGTAAAGTGGTAAGTAATGATGTATGGGCACAAGATACCACCCAGTTACGCACGACGGATGGAATGTGCATAGATGATAAAGGAAATATCTGGGTAGCAGACTTCTCGGCAAATGCGGTAGCACGCATTGATAAAGATGGAAAGATTCAGCGCATTGCTCAAAGTCCTGATTGTGACGGTAGCGACGGAGGTTTGGATCAGCCGGGCGAACCTATCGTGTGGAACGGACAAGTAATCGTATCTTGTTTCGACTTGGTAACCGGACCGGATAAGGTAAACACTGCGCATGACAAGCCTTTTACATTGGCTAAACTGTCATTGGAAGAAAAAGAATAGGAACTAGGCACGGATTACGCGGATTCCATGGTTTTAAATGCCGTTAGGTGACTCTTAGCCGTGTTATCCGTGTAATCCGTGTGTGAAAAACATTATTAATTAAAGAATACACCTCATTAAATAACATGAAAAAATATCTATCAACCTTTGCCGGCTCCGCTATCTGTGGTGGATTTGCATTTGGCATCTGGCCGGAACTTTGGAAGACATACGGCCTGATGGGAGGCTGGCTGGCGGCAACATTGATTATCGGCATTATGTGGTATATGAATCACTATCATGGAGCCATCCTCAATCCTCCGGGAAAAATATGGTTGGACCAAGGATGGTGCATCGGTTCTGCCGGAATCGCTTGGGGAATTGTCCGCTTTCAGGGCGATATAACCAACTTCTTTTATGCGGTACCCACCTTAATCTGTTGTCTGATAGGAGGTGCCCTGGCAGGAATACTAGTATGGAAAATCCGTTCGTGCGATTGTGCCCGGAAGATAAATTAAGGAGGAAAGAACAATGAGCGAATGGTTACAGACTTATAATGAGTTTTTCGGTATGTATCATGCCGGAATCATCACTTCTATTTTCGGAGCTTTTGCCGTCACCTTTACAGTGCTGATGAGCTGGCCTAAATTAGTAAAGGACTTTGGTCCGATAGGTGGATTTATGGCAGCCGCCCTTATTATCGGTACTTTTTGGGTAGTCAATCACAAATTGCCCGGATTCGGTTTTTCTACCGGATTGTTGAATGACGCCGAAGGCTTGCCGATGCAATTCTGTTTGATTCATCAGGGAAATCGTGGTAGTGCTCCCTGGGTAGATATGGGATGGGCGATTGCAATGGGATTTATCTTGTCCGACGTACTTTGCGCACCGAAAGGAACACGCGGAGGACTGTTGAAAGAAGCATTTCCCCGTTGGCTGGTGATTATTCTGGGTGGTATTGTCGGCGGTATTTTCGTAGGACTTACCGGATACACGAATGCGGCACTCTAACTCTATTAACTGAAAAGAAGAAAAATCATATATGTATATATTAGCACATGACTTGGGTACCAGCGGTAATAAAGCAACCTTATTCGACGAATCGGGATTGCTGATTGCTTCTCGCACGGCCGCTTACCCAACAGATTACGCTTCCGGCAACCGGGCGGAACAGAATCCGCACGATTGGTGGAAAGCCATTGTAGACACTACACAAGCACTTCTCGAACTGGTATCTCCCGCTGATATTGCCGGTGTGGCACTTAGCGGACAAATGATGGGCTGTCTTTGTGTGGATAAAAACGGTCGCCCGCTTCGTCCTCACATGCTTTATTGCGACCAGCGTTCGCAGGAAGAAGAGATGATCCTCTCTGAAAAGATAGACCCTCTTCATTTCTATGAAATCACGGGACACCGGATCAGTGCTTCCTATTCCATCGAGAAACTGATGTGGGTAAAGAAACACGAACCGGAAATCTTTGCACAGACAGCCAAGATATTGAATGCCAAGGATTATATCAATTTCCGTCTCTGCGGTACTCTAGCCACTGATCCCTCGGATGCTTCGGGTACTAACGCCTACGACTTGAACCGTTGGCAATGGAGTGAAGAAATCATAGAAGCTGCCGGACTTGATCTTTCCCTATTCCCGGAAGTCCGTTCATCTATCGACGTGATCGGTGAGGTGACCAACGAAGCTGCCCGTGAAACAGGACTGCTTGCCGGAACACCCGTAATCTGTGGTGGAGGCGACGGTAGTTGTGCCGGAGTAGGCGTCGGCTGTGTGGCTCCGGGTAGCGCATACAACTATCTGGGTTCTTCCTCCTGGGTAGCTCTGACAGTAGAAAAACCGATTGTAGACGAACAACGCCGCACCATGAACTGGGCGCACGTAGTGCCGGGCATGCTGCATCCGTCGGGAACGATGCAGGCGGCAGGCTCTTCCTACAACTGGATGATTAACCAACTCTGCCAGCACGAGCAGGCATTGGCTACTCAACTCGGACGTAGCGTGTTCGAACTGATTGACGAACAGATTCTTTCCTCTCCAATAGGTGCCAATAAACTCCTATTTCTACCTTATATGCTTGGTGAACGTACTCCCCGTTGGAATGTAGACGCCAAAGGAGCATTTATCGGTCTGACGCTGGGGCATACACATGGTGATATGCTACGTGCTGTGATGGAGGGAATTACCCTCAATCTGGGATTTATCGTCAATATCTTCCGCAAACACGTTCCCATCGACCAGGTGACGGTGATTGGAGGATGTGCGCAGAATCCTGTATGGCGCCAGATGATGGCAGACATCTATCAGGCAGAAATCCGTGTACCTAATTATCTGGAAGAGGCAACTTCGATGGGAGCGGCTATTCTGGCAGGTATCGGTGCGGGAGTCTTTAAAGACTTCTCTGTGATAGACCGCTTTGTCCGTATCGAACAGACCGTGCAGCCGATTCAGGAAAACGTGAAGAAGTATGAGGCTTGGATGCCTGTTTTTGATAAAGCTTATCACGCTTTGTGCGATATGTATACTGAAATTGCAAAAACTGAACTAGATTCTATATAAAACCTAATAATCAAATGAAAACAGTAATAGTGCCGGCTCCCGGCAAAATTGAAATACGACAGGTGGAAACTCCTGTAATCAATGCTTATCAGGCATTGGTGAAAACAGAAATGGTTGCTTTGTGTAATGCGACTGACAGTAAACTGATAGCCGGAAAATTCCCCGGAGTGGATACTTATCCATTGGCTTTGGGACATGAGAATGCCGGAATAGTAGTGGCTGTCGGTGAAAAAGTACGTAACTTTAAAGTAGGCGACCGTGCTATTGGTGGTCTTATTTCCGATTTTGGTGCGCAAGGTGTCGATAGCGGCTGGGGTGGTTTCAGCGAATATGTAGTAGTGAATGACTTTGAAGTACTGAAAGAAGAGGGACTAGCTACACCTGAACAGGGATGCTGGGACAGTTTTGAGATTCAGAACACAGTCCCTTCACATGTGCAACCGGAAGAAGCAGTCATCTCTTGTACCTGGCGCGAAGTGTTGGGAGCTTTCAAGGATTTCAATCTGACTCCGGGGAAAAAGGTGATCGTAGTAGGCTCCGGTCCTGTAGGATTGAGCTTTGTGAAGTTGGGTAAATTGTTCGGTCTGGGACAGATTGATATTGTCGATATGCTTCCCGCTAAACTGGAAGTAGCCCGTCGGATGGGAGCAGACAACGGATATACACCCGCCGAAATCAGTACTCCGGAATTTATAGCCGCGGCTAATCGCTCTTATGATGCTGTCATTGATGCGGTAGGACTGGATGTAGTCGTAAATTCCGTATTACCATTAGTGAAGATGGGTGGAGATGTTTGTGTCTATGGCGTCATGACTAAGAATCCAACTTTCGACTTATCGAAAGCTCCTTATAACTTCGACCTGCACATGCATCAATGGCCTACCCGTTCCGAAGAAAAGGCGGCAATGACCACATTGGCACAATGGATTGAAGAGGGCAGACTTTCTGCATCCGACTTTATCACGCATCGCTTTGCGATAGAAGAAATAGAAGAAGCCTTTGCTGCCGTGAAACGGGGTGAAGTATTGAAATGCGTATTGACTTTTTAAGAAACAACATATTTATAATAACTTGTTAAACGACTCAAAATAATGGAAAAGAAGAATATAAACGAAGTGATTGCAGAATTATCAGTAGAACAGTTGGCAGGTATGATCGACCATACATTCCTGAAACCTTTCGGTGATGCATCGCCTATTGAGAAACTTTGTGTGGAAGCCCGTCAGTATCAGTTTGCGATGGTAGCCATCAATCCTGCGGAAGTAGAAACTTGTGTGAAGTTGCTTGAAGGATCGGGAGTGCGTGTAGGAGCCGCTATCGGTTTTCCATTGGGACAGAACACAGTAGAGGGCAAAGCATTTGAAACCCGTGATGCCATTGCTAAAGGTGCTACTGAAATAGATACAGTCATTAATGTTCGTGCTTTACAGAAAGGACAGACTGAAATCGTAAAGAAAGAAATTGAAGACATGGTTTCTATCTGCAAACCTGCCGGTGTGATCTGTAAGGTCATTCTTGAAACTTGCTATCTGACGGATGAAGAGAAAGAAACCGTATGTCGTATAGCTAAAGAAGCCGGAGTGGATTTTGTGAAAACCTCTACCGGATTCGGTACGGCAGGAGCAACAGTGCATGATGTAGCATTGATGCGTCGTGTGGTAGGACCTACTATCGGAGTGAAAGCAGCAGGTGGTATTCGTGATCTGGATTCTGCGTTGGCATTGATTCAGGCGGGCGCTACCCGTATTGGTACATCAAGCGGTATTCAGATTGTAGAATCCTATAAGGAGCTGAAGAAAGGTTTGTAATCGTTCTTTTTTCAGGAAGGTAAATTTAAGGTAAATAAGAAGATAAAATGATAAGATCGAAATTAATGAAGCTGTTGAAGTGTGGGATGGCATGCTGTGTGTTCCTCTCCATCGTAGCATGGCAGACGAAAGACACTTCCCTTCAGCCTACCGACGCGAAAGGTTTTATCGTCGAGATTCAGAAGAAATACGCGGAAATTCAGGCGATAAAACAGAAAGATAATCAGGAAGAAACAGAAAACAAGATAAAAGCCGTGCACCGGAGATTGACGCGTGTCTATCCGGTTTATTACGACTGGTGGTTACAGGATGGAACAACGGGTGATGTAGACTGGTTTAATAAGAGTTTTAATCAGGAACTTTCCGTGCGTTTACAGAAACTAAACATCAAAGCTACTGTGACTAATACTCCGGAAAGCATCGAATCGGCTTTCCTGTCTTATCTGAAAGCGTGTGAACAAAGACGTATCAAGCGTTTGGAAGCCTTCACTGCAGATAAACCGGAGATTGTTTTCACAAAGTACAGAACGTTGCGTCCCTCTTTCTTTGCTTATACCGAAGGAGTGTCGGATGCCCGTGCTGAATGCAACTACATTGCGGGCGGTGCGTTGGCGAAATTGAAGATGAATGGAATTTGGGCGGAAGTAGAGACGCTGTTGACAGATGAAGAAGGAGTGGTTCGTGATCCGAACCTCCACTTCGACGGTCAACACTTGCTTTTCTCCTGGAAGAAGTCCCGTAAGGAGGATGACTTTCATCTGTATGAAATGGATTTGAAGACACGTGAAATCAAACAGTTGACTTTTGGAAAAGGACATGCCGATATTGAAGGTATTTACTTGCCGGATGATAATATCCTTTTCAACTCTACCCGTTGTGGAAGCACGGTAGATTGTTGGTTTACGGAAGTCAGCAATATGTATCTCTGCGATAGGGAAGGACGTTATATGCGTCAGGTCGGTTTCGATCAGGTGCACACTGTCACTCCGACTCTGTTGGATGACGGTCGTGTGGTTTATACTCGTTGGGACTACAATGACCGCGGACAGGTATGGGCGCAACCTCTTTTCCAGATGAATCCCGATGGAACAGGGCAGGCGGAATATTACGGAATGAACAGCTGGTTCCCGACAACGGTGGCACAGATCCGCCAAATCCCCGGCACTCGTAAGTTGATGGGAGTTTTTATGGGACACCATACTCCTCAACATGGCAAATTGGGTATTATAGATCCCGAAGCCGGACGTGATGAGAATGAAGGTGTCATGTTCGTAGCTCCGGTTCACAAGCCGGAACCGGAACGTATTGACGGCTACGGGAAGTTTACCGATCAGTTTCAGCACCCTTTCCCGTTGAGTGAGACGGAATTTTTAATTTCCTATACTCCGTTGGGCTATTACGTCGGACATCCGATGGAATTTGGCGTTTACTGGATGAATGCGGACGGAGAACGTGAGTTGTTGGTTTCTGATACGCGTATATCCTGCAATCAACCTGTATTGGTTGCTCCTCGCAAACGTCCGTTCCGCCGTTCGTCTTCGGTAGATTATACAAAGAATGAGGGTGTATATTACATGCAGAATATCTACGAAGGTAACGGATTGAAAGGAGTGAAGCCGGGTACAATCAAACAGTTGCGTGTGGTAGAAATCCAGTTCCGTGCAGCGGGTGTAGGCGAAGTGAATGGTAATGATAAAGGGGGAGGAGCTATCATGAGCTCTCCTGTAGGAGTAGGTAATGCAGCTTGGGACGTGAAGAGAGTGTTGGGTGTGACGGAAGTACAGCCCGATGGTTCTGCTTTCTTTAAAGTGCCTGCACGCAAACCTCTATATTTTCAGGCATTGGATGAAAACGGACGTGTCGTGCAGACGATGCGTAGCTGGTCTACTTTGCAACCGAACGAGGTGCAGAGTTGCGTAGGATGCCACGAGCATAAGAATACGGTTCCCGTAGCAGGGCATCCGGTATCTATGGCCATGAACAAAGGTATCAAGGCATTGGCTCCGGAAGATGAGATGGGTGAACGCAATTTCAGTTACCTGAAAGAAATCCAGCCTATCTGGGACAGACATTGTATCTCTTGTCACGATGGAGTGAAGCAGCCAATGAGCTTGAAAGGTGAATTGAAAGTAATGGATAAACCAAGCAAAAGAAAATATACGGATTCGTATTTGAGTTTGACCCATGCTACCCAGAATAAAGACGGAGGAGCATGGCGAGGTAATGCACACCATCCGGAAGTAAACTGGATCAGTGCTTTGTCTGAACCTACATTGCTGCCCCCTTATTTTGCAGGTTCTAACACGAGTAATCTGATTAAACGTCTGGAAAGCGGACATGGAGGTACTAAGTTGACTCCGCAGGAAATACGAAAAGTGGCTCTTTGGATTGACTTGCTTGTACCTTTTATCGGAGACTACCGCGAAGCGAACAACTGGTCGCAAAAGGATCTCGACTTCTACAACTATTATGATAAGAAGCGGGAAGCAGCCCGTGCGGAAGATCAGGAGAATATTCGTCAATACATTCAATCCCTTCAAACTAAACAAGAGAAAAAATGAAAAAGAAGATATTGATACCTGTTGGTATGGCTGCTCTGTTTCTTTGTGCGTCTTGGCAAGAAGCGGAAACGACGGTTTCACCGGACCGTTTGTTTTTGGCAGACAACGGGAAATCCTTGTTTGTAACAAACAGGGCAGGCTGTGAACTCATCAAGATGTCGTCCGACGGACAGAAAATGGAAAAGAAAGTCTCTTTCTCGTCTCCTGTCAATGCCATGACGCAGGATGCGAATGGTAAACTTTGGGTGGTATGCGACGGAAACTACGGTACGATGTACGAATTGGACGGGAAGAAACTTTCGGTACAATCCAAAACAAAAAGCGGAGCTACTCCTTCAGACATTTTGTATAATCCGTTGTCAAAGTCTCTTTGGGTGACGCAACGGTTCAACAACGAACTTTGGGAGATTGATCCGGCAACCCGTAAGGTGAAAACTAAAATCGCTGTCGGCCGTGAACCTGTGTCGATGGCTGCCTTTGCGAGTGATTCCTGCCTGTTGATTGCTAATAATCTGCCGGAAATGCCTTCTACGGCTTATCCGATTGCTGTACAACTTGACATGGTCGATGTACTTTCGAAAAAGGTTTCGGGACGTATCATGCTTCCGAACGGCTCTACGGATGTGAAGTCGGTAGCAGTGGACAAGAATCATACTTTTGCGTATGTCACTCATTTAATCTCCCGTTATCAGTTGCCTACCAATCAGTTGGATAGAGGATGGATGGCTACCAATACATTGTCTATCATTGATTTGAAAGCAAAGAAGTGGCTGACTTCCGTTATTCTGGATACTCCGCAAAAAGGAGCGGCCAATCCGTGGTCGGTCATTGTTACTTCGGATGATAAACAAATCATTGTAGCGGCTGCCGGCAGTCAGGAATTGGTGCGCATCGATCGTATTGCTTTGCACGAACGTCTTGCCAAGGCAAAGCAGGGAGAAATGGTCACTCCTTCTATGAAAGCATGGGGTAATATACCCAATGACGCGGGATTCCTGTATGGTATCCGTGACTTCATTCCTACACAGGGAAAAGGTCCGCGTTCGGTGGTTGCCACAGGAGGTAAGATTTATACAGCCAATTATTATACATCGGAACTGGTGTCTATGGATTTGAACGGCAAGAACGTGCAGAAGCAGGTTTTGGGTGCTCCGTTGGCTTTCACTAAAGTAGGTAAAGGCGATATGTATTTCCATGATGCGACCATTTGTTTCCAAAATTGGCAAAGTTGTGCAACCTGCCATCCGAATGATGCACGTATGGACGGGCTTAACTGGGATTTGCTGAATGATGGCATGGGTAATCCGAAGAATACGAAAACTCTCTTGCTTTCGCATCAGACTCCGCCTTGTATGGCGACCGGTATTCGTAAGAATGCCGAAGTTGCGGTACGTTCGGGAGTGAAGTATATTCTGTTTATGGAAGGAGAAGATGAAATCTATGAATCTATCGACGAATATCTGAAGTCTCTGAAACCTCTGCCCAGTCCTTATCTTCAGAATGGCAAACTTTCTGCGAAAGCGAAAAGGGGAAAGAAGATTTTTGAGGAAAACTGTGCAAGTTGTCACTCCGGACAATATTACACGGACCAGAAACAGTATAAGGTAGATTGGACTACCGGACCCGATAAAGGTTTGTCGATGGACGTTCCGGCTTTGAATGAGTGCTGGCGTACAGCTCCTTATTTGTATGACGGTCGTAGCTATTCGATGAAAGATATGCTTAAGGTACACGGACCTCACAAACCAGTTTCCGAAAAAGAACTGGAAGAGTTGGAGGAGTACGTATTGTCTCTGTAGTGAACTTCATCCGTGCCTGAAAAATCTTTTATATAAAACTAATTTTGAATTTATATTTATGACAAGAATATATATTGCGATTCTGGCCTTTCTGTTTCCGGCATTTTTGTCTGCGCAGACAAAAACGTTTGCAGGAACGGATTATTCGCAAGGAATTGTCTTCGTGATGGAAAATAATCAAATCGTGTGGCAACACAAAGCCCCCGATTCCAATGATCTATGGGTATTGCCTAATGGCAATATCCTTTTCACCACCGGACATGGAGTACTCGAAATGACTCGTCAGAACGATACCATCTTTCATTATGAATCTAAAAGTCCGGTCTTTGCCTGCCAACGGTTGAAGAATGGAAATACGTTTGTGGGCGAATGTATCACAGGCCGTATGTTGGAAATCTCTCCTAAAGGTAAGATTGTGAAAGAAGTATGCATCCTGCCGGAAGGAGTGAAAGAGAAAGGATTTGCTTTTATGCGTAATGCACGGCGTCTGGATAACGGCCATTTTCTGGTGGCGCATTATGGTCCGCAGTGTGTGACGGAGTATGATATGAACGGAAAAGTGGTGTGGAACCTGGATGTTCCCGGCGGACCACATTCATTGACCCGCCTGCCTAACGGACATACACTGATTGCTGTAGCGGATAAAGATCAGAATCCACGACTAATCGAAGTAACGGCAGAAGGAAAGACAGTTTGGGAATTATCGAATGCGGATATTCCCGGCAAACCGTTGAAGTTTTTGGGAGGTTTTCAGTATTTCTCCGACGGACGTTTCCTGATTACAAACTGGACGGGACATGTAAATCCGAAAGAGAAAGTACACATGTTGTTGGTCGACCGGCAAAAGAAGATACTTTATTCTTTGGAAAATACTCCGGGCTTGAAAACCATGTCTTCTGTTTATAGTATGGATATTCCGGCAGGTGTTACCTCTTATCATTAATAAAATAAAGATCATAAGAAAAAACATTGAAATTTGCACTATGAAGTATCATCGAATAAAATGTAATTTGTATAAAGCGGAAGGAAACAGTTGGGAACAGATGGCGGAAGAATTACTTTCATCCGCCGTCCGGGAAGAGAGAGTGGTCCGTTTTGTACTCTTTACACACTGTACGGATAATCAGGAATACAAGTTTCAACGTTCCTTTCTGGAACAATGGGTGGAGCGGCATTTCGTTTCTCCCCGTCCGGTCGTTTCGCTTGTGGCTCAAAAACCGTTGGTGGCGAACTTAGTGATGGAGGTACATTCATTGGTAGAAGCTGTGGATGAGCCATTCACAATAGAAGAACAGTTTACTTCTTCCTCTGTCCGTTACCTGCGGATCGTGACTCCTCACTACCGGGAGATAATAGCAGGAGGACTTTGTGCGGATGATTTGAATCTTCCTGTTCGCGAACAATCGGAACAAGCATTCAGAAAGGCTGAAGAGATATTGAAAGCGGAACAGATGAATTTCGGTGACATTGTCCGTCAGTGGAATTATCTGGAACGTATCACCGATATTACACATGGCAATCAGTGTTATCAGGATTTTAATGATGTGCGCACTCTGTTTTATGCTTCTTCGGCATGGGAATCAGGCTATCCGGCAGCAACCGGGATTGGCACACAATATGGAGGCATACTGATTGATTTCAATGCTGTCAGCGGAGAAGTGGATATCGTTCCTTTGGATAATGATTGGCAACGGGCTGCTCATGTTTATTCAGATGAGGTATTGATTAGTCATCGGGCGGATACGGAGAAAGGAACTCCGAAGTTCGAAAGGGGAAAGTCTGTGTCCGACCGTCGACAGGAAGTGATTTATATTTCCGGCACGGCTGCCATTCGTGGCGAGGAAAGCGTAACGACCGGAGATGTACTTTCGCAAACGGAAATCACTCTTGAAAATATCCAGCATTTGATCGGACTGGAGGAGGGAAGAGAAAATTTGCCAGAACATTCCGGTAAGTTAGGACTCCTTCGTGTATATCTGAAGAATGAGGAAGATGCGCCCGCTGTGAAAGCAGACCTGGATAGACTTTGTCCGGATCTTCCTATTGCTTATCTTTATGCGGATGTATGCAGAGAGGAATTGTTGATAGAAATTGAAGGGATTGCTTATTTGTAAAAGCATTGTTTATTATAAAAGAAAAACAGATGAAACTGATTCGACTGATAGCTTCACCGGTATTGATGTACATCTTAGCGGGACTTTATGCCTTGATATTGGCAGTAACCACTTTTGTGGAAAACTCTTATGGCCCCGCCATTGCCCGCGAGTATTTTTATTATGCTCCCTGGTTTATACTGTTACAGTTATTGCAGGCAGTTAATCTATCGGCTATGTTCCTTCAGGGAAGTTATTTCAAGAGAATCAGTAAAGGAAGTCTGATTTTTCATGGAGCTTTTCTTTTTATTTGGTTGGGGGCTGCTGTCACTCACTATGTCGGAGTGACGGGTATCATGCATATCCGTGAGGGGGAAACGGCAAACAGCATGATGAAAGATGAGGGAGCAGGGATGGAAAAGACTTCCCTGCCTTTCTCTGTCACGCTGAATGATTTTAGGTTGGAGCGTTATCCGGGTTCTCATAGTCCGATGTCTTATGAAAGTGACTTGGTGATTAAGAGAGAGAATGAATCTCCTTTGCAGGCAACCATTCGAATGAATAAAGTGATTGATGTGGATGGTTATCGTCTGTTTCAGTCTTCGTTCGATCCCGATGAACAGGGTACTGTGTTGTCTGTGAGCTACGATCGTCCTGGTATGCAACTTACGTATACCGGATATTTCCTGTTGTTTGTTGGTTTTGTATTTACGCTGTTCAGTAAGAAATCCCGTTTCGGACGATTACGTAAAGAGTTGGGAGAAATGAAAAATAATGCCCCTTTCTGTTTGTTGTTCTTCCTGATTTTATCCGGAATATCAAGTATGCAGGTATTGAGTGCACAACAAAAATCTGTTTCTTTGCAGCAATCACCCATAGCAGTGCAACACCCTCTTGTTGCTTCGCAACTTCCTTGTGTTTCTTCTTTACATGCCGAAAAATTCGGTAGTCTGGTAGTGCTTAATCCAAACGGACGTCTCGAACCCGTCAACAGTTATACATCTGCCATCTTACGCAAATTGTATGGAGCCGATCAACTAAACGGTATGGATTCGGATCAATTCTTTCTGAATCTGCTTTCTTTTCCCGATGAGTGGGGAGCCTTTCCTTTTATCAAAGTCGATAATAAAGAACTCCTTCAACGCTTCGGCAGGGATGGTAAATACATTGCCTGGCAAGATGTGTTTGATGCAGACGGCAACTATATCCTGGCAAATGAAATGAACACGATTTACGCCAAACCGGCTTCGGAACGAAAACGGCTGGACTCGGATTTATTGAAACTGGATGAATCGGTAAATATCGTCTATCGTATCATGCAACACCAGTTGTTACCTCTTTTCCCGGATGGAAATGATTCGCAGGGAAAATGGTATTCACCGGGTGATGATTTAAGTGCTTTTCACGGGAAAGACTCTTTGTTTGTAACAAAAATCATGGATTGGTATATCTATGAGTTAGGAAACGGAGTTCGTTCCAACAACTGGAAGGAAGCCGATAAAATCATCGAAATGATGAATGTCTTCCAACAGGCAAAGGCTAAAGTTCCCACTATTGACAATCAGAAAGTGAGAGCCGAACTTCTCTATAATCAGCTGAATCTATTTTTCTGGTGTCGTTTGGCTTACCTGATTTTGGGCGGCATCCTACTTTTCATTGCTTGCGGAGAGATTATTGCAGACTTCAAATGGGGGAGAAAACTAAGTGGTATTCTGATCGCTCTTCTGGCAATCGCCTTCCTTACGCATACGGCAGGTGTCTTGCTACGTTGGTATATTTGCGGGCACGCGCCTTGGGCGAATGCTTACGAGTCGATGGTATGCACTTCTTGGATGCTGGTAGGTAGCGGACTTCTGTTTGCCTGCCGATTCCGTATTCTTCCCGCATTAGCGGGACTATTAGGTGGAATCATGCTTTTTGTGGCAGGACTGAACCACCTGAATCCGGAAATCACTCCTTTGGTTCCGGTACTCCAGTCTTATTGGCTAATGTCTCATGTCGCTATTATCATGATCGGTTATGTATTCTTTGCGCTTTGCGCACTGACAGGACTATTTAACCTTGTATTGATGAATTTGCTTTCCGCCACCAATCGGTTGAAACTCCAGTTCCGCATCCGTGAACTGACATTACTGAATGAAATGGCAATAATCCTCGGCCTGTTCTTTATGACCGCAGGTACATTTCTAGGGGCCATCTGGGCCAACGTCTCCTGGGGTAGATATTGGGGCTGGGACCCCAAAGAAACTTGGGCATTGATTTCAATCGTTGTTTATGCATTGGTGCTTCATATCCGTTTCATTCCTCTTCTGAAAGGAAAGACCGACTGGTGTTTTAATCTGCTTTCGGTCGTAGCTATTCTTTCCGTTATCATGACTTGGTTCGGAGTGAATTACTATTTAAGCGGTCTGCATTCTTATGGAAAAACCGAAGGAGGAGATTTCTTATTGTGGATATGGGGACTGGGAGTCTGTCTTGTGTTTGTGTTGGCATTGTTTGCGCGTAAACGGTTGAAGAAAATCTCTGTTACATTTTAGTTTTTCTTTTGAGTATTATACGCCCCCCTTCACCTTTTCTCTGTCTCTTCGATGAATAAGGAGTTTGCGGGTGAAGAGTAACAATTTCACCATCTCTTCATTTGTAGCGAGTAGTTTCAAAAATAGTTTCAAGGCTTGAAACAATCTGTTTCACACCGAGAAACACTTCGTTTCGCTACTTGAAACAAAGTGTTTCCCGCCTTGAAACTTTTAGTTTCAAACAAGGTTGAAACTAATTACGAAATAGCTTTACTAATTTTACTCAATGGTGGAATCTGGAGGCTGCAATTTGATTTGATTCACGATGAAGAGCAGGTGAAGGGGCGGCTATTCACCTACAAACTGCTTGTTTATCGGCCATACAGAAGAAAAGTGAAGGAGGTGGAAGAATTGGACGTATTATAGAGAAAGAGCATTGAATGATTCAAAACTGTATAAATCTGAACTCTTCTTTTTTGTTGGTATCGTAAAAGATTACTATTCAGCAAACTTTTGTAACTTCGGTATGTTTTTCAGGAAAGTATTAAGATATAATATCTGGTAGATAAGTCATTAATATACCTCCAAACGTGGCGTCGATGCACGCATTTTGATTTCCGCATCCAACACGATTGAATGATTGGGAGATGCCGGATCTTTGATTTTCTCTAAAATAAGTTCGGCAGCTTTTTTCCCCATCTGGTACAAAGGCGGTTCTACTGTAGTCAATTTGGGATAGACTATGTTGGAAAGTTCAGTTCCTGAAAAACTGGCTACGGCGATTTCTTCGGGTATTTTTTTTCCAAGTTCCCTCAATCTGTTCATGGCTCCAATAGCCAATGTTTCCGTAAAAGCGAAAATAGCATTGAAAGGAATATTTCTTTCCACTAATATATCCGCTGCTTTTTTCCCTTCCTCAAAAGTCATACCGGTTTTTATCAGCATATTATTCTTATCAAAAGGAATCCCGAATTTAGCCAAAGCGTCTTTGTATCCTCTGACACGTTCTATGGAGTTGTAAATATCGTCCGGTCCCTGTATATGAACAATCTGTTTGCGTCCGCTTCGGATCAGACTTTCTACGAGAAAGAATGACTTCATATAATCGTCCACTATTACCTGCGGAACTTCAAGTCCATAGGGAATACGATCATAGAACACCATAGGCATTCCCGCTTGCTGTAAACGAGCATATTCCTCCTTATTCCTTTTATAACTGCAAAGGCAGATGATGATGCCATCCACCATGAATCCTTCCATCAGTTGCAGGTTCTCTTTTTCTTTTTCCGGATCTCCTCCGGACTCTGCAATAATCACCTTTATATTTTTGGTGTGAAGCACTTCTTGTATTCCGTTTATTACTCGTGAAGCAAACGGTGTAACCATTTCAGGAACGATCACTCCCACGGTATTAGTATGTCCGTATTTAAGGTTGATTGCTACAGGGTTTGGTCTATATCCCAATCTTTTAGCCGCTTCTATCACCTTTTCTTTCGTTTCTTTACGGATATTCTTGTCATCTCCTAATGCACGAGATACTGTGGAGACGGATATTGACAAATGTCGAGCGATGTCTTTTATGGTTATATACTTCATGCTGAATGATGGTTTAAATCAAAGCAAAGATATTGATTTCAAACAATAAATCCTAATATTGGAGTAAAATACGAATCCCATTTGCTTTTGTGTAATGCTTTTGTAACGTTTGCAGATTTTGGGAACGTTCCCGCAATCGTTTGCAGGCAAAAGAGTTAGGAAAAAACTTTTTTTCAAGCTCTTGTTCTTTATCTTTGTTACATCAACATGATGTCGAACTAAAGAAAAAGAACTATGAAAACACACCTCTTTTCTTATAAGTGCGGTCGAAAGCACATCAAAGTTTACCATCTATTTGAATTGGTAATAATTAAAGGATAAAAAACGGTCATGGACAAGAAAGTACGAAGTATAGAAATTTCGAAACGGGTTCCAATTGTGGGCAACTATGATGTAGTTGTCTGTGGTGGCGGACCAGCTGGTTTCATTGCGGCCATTGCGGCTGCTCGTAGTGGTGCGAAAACTGCTGTTGTGGAACAATATGGTTTTTTAGGTGGAATGGCTACAATGGGGCTTGTTACTCCTTTGAGTGTTTTCACCTATAATAGTGAAAAGGTGATAGGCGGTATTCCATGGGAATTTATCGAACGGCTGGAGAAGATGGGAGGCTGTATCATTGAGAAACCTCTTGGCAATGTAGCTTTTGATCCGGAGCTTTACAAGCTTTTATGCCAGCAAATGATGCTGGAAGCCGGCGTGGATATGTATATGCACTCTTACTTAAGCGGTTGTCAGGCAAAAGACGGCAAAATATCCTGTATCCTCTTTGAGAATAAGAATGGGACAGAGGCCATTAGTGCCGATATGTATATCGACTGCACTGGGGATGGTGACCTTGCCGCTATGGCGGGTGTTCCGATGCAAACAGATGAATGTAAACCGCTGCAACCTCTTTCCACTTATTTTATATTAGGCGGTGTGGATACAGATTCGCCCATGATAATTGATGCCATGCACCATAATAAACAAGGGCAGAATTGTCATTGCATTGCAGTTCGTGAGAAACTTTTGGCAATGAAAGAGAAGCTTGGTATCCCCGAATTCGGAGGTCCTTGGTTTTGCACCACTCTTCGTCCGGGCGAAGTAACGGTTAATATGACCCGTACTGCAGGAAATGCCATTGATAATAGAAATTTTACCGCAGCGGAATGTCGCTTACGGGAAGACGTATTTAAAATAGCACGAATCTTTAAAGAGAACTTTGAAGAGTTTAAAAACAGTTATGTGACGACCGTCGCCGTACATGCCGGTATTCGTGAGACACGTCGTATCAAAGGTGTACATACCATTACAGCAGAAGAATATGTGAATGCTTATAAATATCCTGATAGCATATCACGCGGCGCACATCCTATAGATATCCATGTCGCTGCAGGTGCGGAACAGAGCGTAACTTTCCTTAAAAAAGCGGCGTATGTACCTTATCGCGCTCTTATAGCTGAAGATTTCCCGAATCTGCTCGTAGCAGGGCGCTGTATTAGTGCTGATAAGACTTCCTTTGCGTCACTTCGCGTTCAGGCAAGTTGTATGGGGGTAGGACAAGCCGCAGGAGTAGCAGCCGCACAATGTATAAAGGCAGGTGTGACCGTACAAAAGGCTGATATTCACAATCTCATAGAGGAATTGAAGAAACTTGGAGCAATTATATAAAGAAGAACCAGAATATGGAACAGTTAGATTATATTATTATTTTACTCTACTTTCTCGGACTGATTGCCGTGAGTGTTGTGATGTCCCGGAAAATCAAAAACTCCGAAGATATGTTTATTGCCGGGCGAAATTCTTCGTGGTGGCTGTCGGGAGTCTCTTCCTACATGACTATCTTCTCGGCAAGTACCTTTGTCGTTTGGGGAGGCGTTGCTTATAAATCGGGACTTGTTGCGGTAGTTGTTGCACTTTGTCTTGGCGTAGCATCGTTTATTGTCGGTAAATGGATCTCGGGCAAATGGAGGGAGCTACGTATTAAATCTCCGGGGGAGTTCCTTACCATCCGGTTCGGACACCGCACGGTAAGTTTTTATACGATTTCAGGAATTATAGCCCGTGCGGTGCATACGGCAGTGTCTCTGTATGCGGTAGCGGTTGTGATGTGTGCATTAATCAAAGTCGATGGTGGCAGTATTTTTGCAAGTACAGGTATGATGGGCGATTCACCGATGGGTTACCTAAGTATTTGGTGGGCGCTTCTTATCCTTGGTGCCATCGCTCTTGGATACACCATTGCCGGAGGATTTCTTGCGGTACTAATGACTGATGTAATTCAGTTCGGAGTACTTCTGGCCGTGGTTGTATTTATGATACCTCTTTCATTTAACGCAGTTGGAGGCGTAAGTGCATTTATTGATAAGGCCAGTGAGATACCGGGATTCTTCTCGGGCACATCTCCGACCTATACGTGGGGGTGGCTTTTACTGTGGATATTTCTCAATGTGTCCATGATTGGCGGCGACTGGCCGTTTGTACAGCGATACATAAGCGTGCCTACTGCAAGAGACGCAAAAAAGAGTACTTATTTAATCGGACTTCTTTATATCGTCACTCCTCTCATCTGGTATCTTCCTACCATGATTTATCGTGTGATGGAACCCGGACTTGCGCTTGATTTGGATGCAACCACAATGACTTTCAACGGCGAACACGCTTATGTGAATATGAGCAAACTCGTGCTTATGAAAGGAATGGTCGGCATGATGTTGGCAGCGATGCTATCGGCTACATTGAGTAATGTTTCGGGCATTTTGAATGTATATGCCAATGTATATACCTATGATATTTGGGGACACAAAGAGAAAAACCGTCAGGCAGATGAGAAAAAGCGTATCAAGGTAGGACGTCTCTTCACATTTGTCTTTGGACTTGTGATAATTGCCCTGTCAATGCTCATTCCTTTTGCCGGAGGTGCCGAAAAGGTGGTAGTAACCCTTCTTACTATGGTGATGTGTCCTTTATATATTCCGTCGATATGGGGACTGTTCTCGAAGCGGCTGACAGGCAACCAACTTATTTCTGCAATGATTCTTACCTGGCTCGTTGGTATTATGGCTCGCGTCATAATTCCCGCCTCCGTTATTAGTCCAAGCCTTATAGAGTCAGTTGCCGGTTGTGTACTTCCTGTACTTATCCTTGCAATCATGGAAGTTTGGTCGGCACGTAAAAAGTATGAAGATAATGGTTATCAAGCCATTTGTGAATATACTGATCCTGAAGCCGATCGCGAACCGACATTAAAGGAGAAAAAAGCGGTATTAATCTATTCGCATTTGGCTGTTAACTGCTTCTGTATTACCATTGGTGTCGTTGCGCTCTTACTGATAGGTCTGCTTATTGCTGGCGATCCGAAGACTCTTGCGGTCAAAGGAATTGTGATAGGAAGTATCGTACTGATGATTGCCATGATACTTGCTTATGTGATATACAGAATTATATATGCAAGACGTCTGAAAATGTCTAGCTAGTCAATTATTAATAACCCTAAATACTAATCAAATGAATCTAAAGATGTTATTGTTTGCAAGTGTGTCGCTTGTGCTTTTTGCATCTTGTCATAACTCGGATGAACCGTATATGACACTCGCGACAAAGACACTTGATGTAGAAGCAGAAGGTGGGCTTTTCACTGTTGACCTTTCATCTAATGTCTATTACAGAGTCAATAACGATTGCCAGACCGATGGAAGCGATAGCCATTGGGCAGTTGTTGATTCGCATGAGACACAAGGTGAGATTACTAAGTTTACAATCAAAGTCTCTGAAAATTCATCGACTAGTTCACGTGTCGGTGCCATTCGTTTCATTGGCGATGATGTAACTCCTCTAAAGCTGGTTATTACCCAAAAAATGATTGTTCCGAAAGGTATCAGTCCTATCACCGAATCGATTGACGCAACTACAACAGAATCCTCGTTCAAAATCTTTGGAGATAAAGAGTGGAAGGCTGTGTGTACAGATGCGGATGTGACCGTTTCTCCTGCAAATGGGGTAGGCGAATGTGATATTAAACTTACTTTCCCGGAGAACAAGACATTTGCCAAAAGGACAATTAAAGTAACGGTAACCATCCAGGATGATACAGACTATACCTATACTCTTGTACAAGATGCTTTCTCGGGCATTTTGGCTGATTGGGACTTGAAGAGTTTAACTGCCAACACAAGTGGAACATTTGCTGATGATGAGGCACAGTCTGTATTCCCGGGAACCAATGGCAAGTATCTTGCTCCGAGTGCCGGAAGTGGTAAGATTGAGTATTGGGCATGTGACCGGACAGGTTATGTAGCGCAGACTGCCGTATGCAGCCGTGCCGTAGGTGGTAATGGTGACCCGTATGTATCAGGAGCTATTCCGGGTGATTATTGGTATGTCTATGGGGATATGAAAGGTACGACCATTCCTGCCGGTACCAAGATACACTTCTATTTTGTGACCAAATTAGGAACGATGTGTTCCAACTACTGGATGATCGAGTTCAAGGATGGAGAAGAATGGAAACCGGCTCTTCCGACTTCGACTCTTCAGGAAAGTGCGACAGAGACACTGTCGGGTGCACCTATCAATTATTCGGCAACTATTACCTACAACTTTGCGGGAATGTTGCTCGATGAAAAAAACAATGGCGCATATATCCCTGCCGAAGGAATATTTACCACGACTAAGGATATGGATGAGATTGTGTTAAGATTTGGACAGGCAGGCCGTCTATGTCTTAATGGCGCCAAATTCGCTGGAAAGTATATAGACTGTACACACGCAAGCGGCCAGACACGTTTTTCAGCGCAACATCCGAGTAACCCTGAAACAGGTGAGGCAATCAGAGAATATAACGAACATGTATTGCTTGAAATCGTAGAATAAATAGTATGAAAAAAAGTATATTAAGCCTGTTATTGGCATGTTTCCTGCAAATCAATCTGGCTTTTGCACAGAATGTAATGAAGGGTGTCGTTAGCGATGCCAATGGTCCTCTTGTCGGAGTGGTGATCCACGATAAAGACAATGCAAAAGGTACTACCTCCGATATGTCGGGAAAGTATGCGCTCAATGGCGCTGAATCAGGCCATACAATAGAATTCCGTTATCTTGGTTATGTGACCGAGACTGTGGTATGGGATGGTAAAAGTGTAGTAAATATAAAACTTAAAGAGGATGCTGTACAACTTGAAGAGACGGTTGTTATCGGCTATGGATCTGTAAAGAAGAAAGATCTTACAGGTGCGGTTGGTGTAATCAACAGTTCGCTTATCGAGAAACAGAGTACGTCTCAACTTTCACAATCTTTGCAAGGACTGATTCCGGGACTGACGGTTACCCGTTCGAGTAGTATGCCGGGAGCGAGTGCTACGGTTCAGGTGCGTGGTGTGACAACAATGTCTGATTCGAGTCCGCTTATCCTTGTCGATGGTATGATGGTCAGTAGCCTTGACAATATAGCAAGCGAAGACGTACAGCAGATTACTGTACTTAAAGATGCAGCTTCTGCATCCATCTATGGTGCCCGTGCTGCTGCCGGTGTTATCTTGATAACGACTAAGGAGGCAACCGAGGGACAGCTTTCGATCGGTTACAACGGAGAGATTTCGTTGTCTTCTCCTACCGAATTTCCGAAATTTCTGACAGACCCTTATCACTACATGACAATGTACAATGAATGGTCGTGGAACGATGCCGGTAATCCTGCGGGAGGCGAATTTGCCAACTATTCACAGGACTACATCGACAACTATGCTACCAACAACAGGTATGATCCCATTCAATATCCTATCTATGATTGGAAAGACGCTATTCTTTCGAATACCGCTATGCGCCATAAGCACAACTTAACCATGACGTATGGCAACAAGGTAATCAAGAGCCACACTTCCGCTACCTACGAAAATGCCGACGCTATCTATAAAGGTTCAAACCACGAAAGAATCTCTATCCGTTCGCGTAATAATCTGAAGATTAGCGATAAACTCTCCGGTTCTATCGATTTCTCGGTACGTTATGCCACGAAAAATGACCCGACTTCCGGTAGTCCGATTCGTGCAGCTTATATGTATCCTTCCATTTATTTAGGACTTTATCCGGACGGTCGGGTAGGTCCCGGTAAAGACGGCAGTCTTAGCAATACACTTGCTGCTTTATTGGAAGGCGGAGAGAAGAAGACCGTATCCAACACAATGACCGGTAAATTCTCTTTGAGCTATAAGCCCATAAAAGATTTGACCCTTACTGCCAATCTGACTCCTACCGTCGGAACTGTTTCGATCAAGGAGATGAAGAAAGCTATACCTGTTTACGATGCATACGAAACCGATGTTATGCTGGGATATGTTTCAGGATATACTTCCAATTCGCTAAGTGAAGAACGCCGTAACATCAAATCATTGGAGAAACAATTCATCGCTACATACGACAAGACCTTCAGCAAGGTACATAACTTCAATGCCATGGTCGGTTATGAAGATTATAGTTATACGTATGAAACGATGTCGGGATCGACCAACGATATGTCTTTGTCTTCTTTCCCTTATCTTGATTTGGCGAACAAGAATGCTCTTGCCGTAGCCGGCAATTCTTATCAGAATGCATACCGTTCATTTTTTGGCCGTGTCATGTATAATTACGACAGCCGTTACTACCTCCAGCTCAATGCTCGTGAAGACGGATCTTCACGTTTTCACAAGGATCACCGTTGGGGATTCTTCCCGTCCGCATCGGTGGGTTGGGTCATCTCTAATGAGAAATTCATGCAAAACATAACCCCGATAAACTATCTGAAGTTCCGTGCCTCTATCGGTACGCTCGGTAACGAGCGGATTGGAAATTATCCTTACCAGACATACATATCGTTCAATAATGCCATTATGTATGACAGTGCAGGTTCTACGCCCCAATCATTGATGTCTGCCGCTCAACAGGATTATGCGTATGAGAATATCCATTGGGAGAAAACACAGAGCTGGGATATAGGTGTGGATGCCGCTTTCTTTAACAATCGTCTTGACTTTAGCGCAGACTATTATTATAAGAAGACAACAGATATGCTCTTGTCGGTGGCAATCCCGTCGTTTACAGGTTATTCGGCACCTGACAGGAACGTAGGTAAAATGCACACCCGTGGTTGGGAGGTGAAACTCGGCTGGTCTGACCGTATCGGAGATGTAACTTATGCAGTAAGTTTTAATATCTCTGATTACAAGTCTATAATAGATAATCTTAATGGCAAGCAGCAGTTTAACAGCGATGGTACCATTATTACCGAAGGCGCAGAATATAACTCCTGGTATGGATATAAGACTGCTGGTTTATTCCAGACCGCAGAGGAAGTCAGTGAAAGCGCTCTGCTTTCGGCTTCTACCAAACCGGGTGATGTGAAATATGTAGATGTCAGCGGTCCGGACGGCACTCCTGACGGAATTATCAATGAGACATACGACCGTGTAGTGCTTGGCAGCTCATTGCCACACTATCTATATGGAGGTTCTATTAGTTTGGGCTGGAAAGGTCTCTCTTTCTCCCTACTCTTCAATGGTGTCGGGAAACAACTTTCACGCCTCACCGAAAGTATGATTCGCCCCATGCAGGGACAATGGCTTCCGGCTCCGTCGGTCCTTCTGAACGACAATGGCAGCCGTAATTATTGGAGTGTGTACAACACTGCAGAACAGAACGCGGCAGCCAGCTATCCCCGTTTGAGTCATCAGGGCGGTGAATACAACAACTACAAAATGTCGGACTACTGGCTCAAGAGTAGTGCCTATATGCGTATAAAGAATATCAACGTTGGCTATACAGTTCCTAAAAAAATCGTCTCTAAAGTCGGAATCAAGGGACTTCGGGTGTACGTCAATATCGATGATCCATACTGCTTTGATAGTTATCTTTCGGGATGGGACCCTGAAGCAGGCGCTTCTACCTATATCACACGCACTTATACATTTGGAGTGGATATCAAATTCTAATGGAGTATGAAAAAATTACATAATATGAAAAAAATACATGTACTGATTTGCATGATAGCTCTTCTATCTGTAACTTCTTGTGTGAACCTCGATCTGAATCCTCCTTCAGCTGCATCCAGTGAAAACTGGTTCTCGTCACCGGAGGAAGTTCGAATCTCGTTGAACGATTTTTATCGCAGTACTTTCTTTGTTATAGAAGAAGGTTGGACGCTGGACCGTAATACGGATGACTGGGCACAACGAACCAACATTTATACCATTGCGGCAGGTTCACTAAATGCGTCTTCTACAAGTAATCCTAACATCAAGACTGTTTGGAGTTACACGTATAAGAACATTAGTCGTGCCAACCGGATTTTGGAGGCACTCGACAAACTTGAAGGCAAATATTCCACCACTGAACTGAATACGCTTCGTGCCGAAGCCCGTTTTTTCAGGGCGTTTGCTTATTCACGTTTGATTACTCTTTGGGGAGATGTTCCTTTCTACGTGACTTCGATTACTCCGGAGGAAGCATTTGAGATGGGGCGTACCGACAAAGCTGTCGTTCTGAAACAAATTTATGAAGATTATGACTATGCCGCAGAAAATTTGCCGGCCGCAAATAATAATAGCGGCGCCACCCGTGTGGACAAAGGAACGGCTTATGCTTACAAGGCTCGTACCGCTCTCTATCAACACGACTACGGGACTGCCGCAAAGGCTGCGCAAGACTGTATAGATCTGGAAGTATATGACTTGGCCCCTGATTATGGAGAACTTTTCCGCGACAAGACAAGAGGAAGCAAAGAAGTTATCTTCTCTGTTGCTCACTCAAGCGACCTTGAGTTGGATGAAAACGGTAAACCTACTACACAGGCTATCGGTTCCTTTATTGCCCGTTCGGCAGGCGGTACACATAATGCGCAACCTTCGTGGGAACTTCTTGCTGTCTACGAAATGACGAATGGCAAGACGATTGATGAACCGGGCAGTGGCTTTGATCCTCACGATCCATTTGCCAACCGCGATCCCCGTTGCTTGGAAACATTTGCAGCTCCCGGCAGCCGTATCTATGGTATTGAGTGGAATCCTGCGCCGAACGCACTCGAAGTAATGGACTATACACAAAATCGTATGATTACAAACAAAGATTCCAAAGGCGGTTCGGATGCTTCCAACTGTGCTTACAATGGTTGTTGCCTGCGCAAAGGCGCGCAAGAGTCATGGCGTACTACTTTGTATAACGACAACCCCGTCATTCTTATGCGTTATGCCGATGTTTTGTTGATGTATGCCGAAGCTAAGATTGAACTGGGGGAGATTGACGCTACTGTCCTTGCTTGCATCAACGATGTCCGTGCCCGTGCTTATGGCACCACCCGTACACAAACCAACGACTATCCGTCCATCACGACAACCGATCAGACGGCATTGCGCAAAGTGCTCCGCCGTGAGCGTCGTGTGGAGTTTGCATGGGAAAATCTGCGCTATTTCGACTTGCTTCGTTGGCATCAGTTTGAGAATGCTTTCGGACACAATATGTACGGATTTACCCGTACAGCCAACAGGGCAAAGGAATACTTTGCGGCAGGCAACTGGTTTTGGCCGGAGACTCCGACATTTGACAAAGACGGATTTCCTTCTTTTGAAGCGATGGCCGACGGAACCTATATCGTCCAGCATGGTGAACGTAAGTATGATGAGAAGATTTATTTATGGCCATTACCAAGTGATGATGTATTGATAATGAATGGAAAACTTGTTCAAAATCCAGGGTACTAACTTTATTAAATAAATGATATTATGAGCATTGGAGAAATTTTATTGCGCAGTCGCTATCAACCATTGAAAAGGGTGTTGAGCTATGATGTATTCAACACCGGCTTTAACGGCTGGATGACATTAATGCCTAACTTTACGGAATATCCCGATTTTGATGTTCCCAAGACATTGGTCAATAAAGACCAGTGGCCACCGGTCATGCTTAGTTCCGCTACTTTCAGGTATCCGGGCACTCACGGGGCAATGTCCGGCACTTACTCTCTTAAACTTTCGACAAGACCTGTTGCCGCTCCTTATACGGAGATTCCGGCGGAAGGTTGTCTGGGACATGCCATTAAGCGGCTTTCGTTCTCTCGTCCGGGTTGCAAATATTTGCAGATAGAATGTTGGTTTACATACACGGCGGAGCAGGATGTGGTGGATGGCGGTGACCGTCCGCAACCGGGTTTGCATGAGAGTTCCATCCGCGATTTTGGTATGGGATTCGATGTACAGGAGGGTGGAAAACGTTACCATGTAGGAATTCGCTATCTCAATGCAGTAGATGGCAAATTAATGCAGAAGTGGCAGTATGAACATTCCAATGAAGACATAACCGACCGCGATTGGGCTTATGGACTTGACGGAGACTGGTGTAAGAGGGGAGTCGATCCCTGGTGGTTCGGCCGCCGTTATCCTAATGGCGACCACGATGGATTCAAAGATTTGAAAGATGGTCATCAGAAACTCATTTACAATGAGACCGACTGTAAACTCAATTGGCAATACATGCGTCTGAAACTTGACACAGAACTTCGTGAATATGTAGAGTTCCAATGTCAGGACAAAATTTGGGATATGCGTGGCATTGCAGCTGATACCGTTGACGGATATGGACGCATCGACAATCTTATCAATCCTCTTTTCTGGGTGGGTACTGATACCAATCGTCGTGTATTCTTTTATATAGATTCTGTTGTTGTTTCACAAGAATAAAAGGAGGAATGTAATATATGAAAATGTTTAATGATTCCCATCTTGAGGTAAAGAAGTTCTTTAAAGGTACTTTCTTCACTCATCCTTACGAGGCTGGTTGGGCAGATGAGGCTATATTCTTTGTTATGGTTGAGAAAATAGAAGGAGATCCCGTATTTGAAGGTCGTGTGCAACTATCGCAAGACGGTATACATTGGGCTGACGACGGTAGTGAGCCTGTAATCTTCAAAGGACTTGGCCAACATATTATAAAGGTAAATTCAAATTTTGGTAATTATATTCGTCTTGCCGTCAGCATTGAAGGCGGAGAGATGTTTTTAAATCTTCATATAGCATGCAAAGGTTAATATTTATATTTAGTCTGTTCATCCTTGCGATTGTAGGATGCAGTTCCAATGAGTCTCACTCATTTTTGATTCGTCCGGATGGAGGTGGGGAAGATGCTGCCACTGAAATAGAGGTAGGTAAAACGATTCCTGCCTGGCAGGAGGGTGTGATGGATATTCATTTCATCAATACGACTACCGGTGAAAGCATGTTTGTAATATTCCCGGATGGTACGCAAATGCTTATTGATGCCGCAAGTTCGAGTGTTACGACCAACTCTAATAGTAATACGACCAATACCGGTATCCGTAGCCGTTGGGATCCGACTCTGACTTCTACCCGTGGTTCACAGATTATAACTGATTACATTCGTAAGTGTATGGTATGGACAGGTAACAGTACGATTGATTATGCCGTACTTACCCACTTCCATAATGACCACTTCGGCGGTTATACTTCTTCCTTGCCGAAATCTTCCAACTCCGACACTTATTCGTTGATAGGTTTTGCCGAGATTTTCGATAATTTCAAGATTGGTACGCTTCTCGATCGTGGCTATCCCGATTATAACTATCCGTTCAATATGGCGACAATGGCAGACAATGCTCCAAGTTGCAGCAATTATATCAATGCAGTGAAATGGCATGTCGCCAATCAAAAGTTCGATGCTGCGATATTCAAAGCAGGGGCGAATGATCAGATCGTTCAGAAGTATAATCCTGCAAAGTACCCTACTGCAAAGGTGCAAAACGTGGCAGTGAATGGAGAGATCTGGACAGGTTCGGGTACTACCACAAAGAAGACATTCCCTGAACTCTCGGAGATTTCATACGAAAACAGCAAGAACATTACCTCCAGTGACAATTGTCCGCCGGAGAATATAACCAGTTGTGTGATGAAAGTTTCGTATGGCAACTTTGATTTCTTTGCCGGTGGTGACCTTCAGTATAACGGACGTTCGAGTCATGCATGGAAAGATGCCGAACTGCCCTGTGCAAAAGCAGTGGGTCAGGTGGAACTATTGAAAGCTAACCATCACGGTGTAACCAACACCAATCAGGTGGATGCTCTGAAAGCACTCAATCCACAAACGATTGTTGTCAATTCGTGGGTAGATTGTCATCCCCGTACCGATATACTGAATTCGATGGAGACAACGCTCCCTGCGTGTGACATGTTTATCACTAACTTCTGGCAGGGCGATCGCCCCAGCGGAGTAGACGACCGGGTTACGGCGGAAGAGGCTGCGAGAGTAAAGGGATATGATGGACATATTGTAGTTCGTGTGACCGACGGGGGAAACAAATATAGAGTTGTGACAATCACAGATTCTGACGGGGCAATGACTGTTAAGACTATTTCCGGTCCATATACAAGCAGATAATGAATACAAAATATTATGATGTAATAGTAGCAGGTGCAGGTCCTGCCGGGATATGTGCGGCTGTAGCCGCCGCCCGGCAAGGAGCACGTGTTGCTCTTATCGAAAGATATGGAGTCATCGGAGGTAACCTGACCGCCGGGTATGTCGGCCCTATTCTCGGTAGTGTAAGCAAGAACACGATGCGCGATGAGGTTTGTGCTATTCTTGGCGTCAAAGACAATGACTGGATTGGTGAGCATGGAAATGCTCACGATTTCGAAGAGGCAAAACTTACATTGGCAGAGTTTGTCGCCAGGGAAAAGAACATCGATGTCTTTTTGCAATGTTGCGTGTCGGATGTTATTCGTGACGGAAAGGTGGTAAAAGGTATTAAGTGTGCAAGTAACGAGGGGACGCTCTGTTTTGAAGCCGCGGTTACGATTGACTGTACCGGTGATGCCATAGTATCTTTTCTTGCCGGTGCAAAAATAGAAAAAGGACGTGCTGACGGACTCATGCAGCCTGTAACCCTTGAATACACCATTGATGGCGTAGATGAATCGAAAGGAATTATCTGCATTGGAGATGTAGACAATGTTCAATTGAATGGCGAGTGTTTTCTTGATTGGTGTAAAAAGAAAGCCGATGAGGGCAAACTTCCCCGGATGCTTGCTGCCGTGCGTTTGCATCCGTCGGTCAGACCGGGTTGCCGTCAGGTAAATACGACACAAGTCAATAGAGTGGATATTACTTCGGTAAGCTCTATTTTCGCCGCCGATCTTGAACTTAGGCAACAGATACGCCTCCTGACTCAATTCTTGAAAGAAAATTTGCCGGGTTACGAAAACTGTAGAGTGATCGGAAGTGGTACAACAACCGGAGTGCGCGAAAGCCGCAGGGTGATGGGCGACTATGTGATTGATGCCGATGAGATGGCGGAAGGCTGCCGTTTTGCCGATGTGGTGGTACATAAAGCATTGTTCATTGTCGATATACATAATCCTGACGGAGCCGGACAGGCGGAACCGACCATCCAATATTGCAAACCATACGATTTGCCGTATCGTTGTTTTCTCCCGTTGGGCTTGGAAGGGCTTCTGGTGGCGGGACGGTGCATATCGGGTACTCACAGAGCTCACGCTTCCTATCGTGTCATGAGTATTTGCATGGCGATGGGAGAGGCAGTTGGTATTGCCGCTGCCATGAGTGCGTCGCAGCATTGTACTCCGCGGGCTCTCGATGTGGGAGAGTTGCAGAAACGGCTTGAGTCGTTAGGCGTAGAGCTGTTCGATTAACGTAGAACATAATCATACTTTAAATTTATAGAGCATACTTATGAAAAAGATCTATTTGTCTGTCGTGTGCTTACTGATCTCTATTCCCCTTATCGCCCAGTTGTATGTAGAGCCGGAGAAAGAGGTGGAGTGCTCTGTCTTCCTGGCAAAGGAAGGACGGGGGCGGGCACAGCAAGGACTTGAAATATGGGATGATTATATATTCTCGTGCGAGGATGGAGGGCACGTGAATATCTATGATTTCAAAAGTGCCGATCCGAAACCTGTGGCAGGCTTTGAGTTGGCATCCTCCCATCCGGACAACCATGTAAATAATGTATGCTTTGGCGTCGAGACAAAACGCGGAGCATCGTTTCCTCTCTTGTATATCACAAACGGGAAGGTAGGAAGCGAGTTGGAATGGTTGTGTTTTGTGGAGAGCATCACCCGTCGTGGAAAACGTTTTAGCAGCGAAATCGCACAGACAATTGAACTCGATGGCTCGAAGTGGGCGGAGAAAGGGTATGTCCCCATCTTTGGTGCACCAAGCTGGCTGGTCGATCGGGAACGGGGATTTATATGGATATTCTCGGCACGTAAACGTACTGTGGCGAAGGTGACAAAGCATGCGTGGGAAAACCAGTATGTCGCCACCAAATTCCGCATACCGTCGTTGAGTGAGGGCGCAAAGGTGCGCCTCGACGAAAATGACATTCTCGATCAGGTGGTGTTCCCCTATGAGGTATGGTTTACGCAAGCGGGCTGTATGCATGATGGTAAAATCTATTTCTGCTTCGGAGTTGGGAAACAGGATGACAGCCGTCCTTCCTGCATCCGGGTGTACGATACGGATAGGCGGACAATTACTGCCCGATACAATGTGCAGGAACAGGTTATTTACGAACCGGAAGATATTGTGGTCAAAGACGGAGTTATGTATGTCAATACCAATACGAATGCGAAAAAGACGTCTGATCTTCCTTGCATATTCAAACTCTCTCTTCCGAAAGAAAAGCCGGTGGCCGAAAATCCTCTCGACGAGATACGCAGGGATCCGGAACGTGCGGGCGGCGTGTATTATGTGACCGATCTTTCACATCCGGTTACGCCGGCGCCCAAAGGATATACGCCTTTCTATATAAACGGCTATTTCCGTCATGGAGCGCGTCAGATAGACGATGAGGTGACTTATTCTGCCATATACGGCGTATTGGAGAAAGCTCATGCCACAAACAACCTTACCGATTTTGGGAAAGCCTTGTACGAACGTCTTGAACCGTTCAAGAAGAATGTGTTTTACAAAGAAGGCGATCTGACACAAATCGGTTATCGTCAGACAAGGGAGATAGGCCGGAGGATGGTACAAAACTATCCGGAAGTATTTGAAGGCCATCCCTATTTGAAGACTAACGCAACGAATGTGCTTCGGGTGGCGGCCACCATGCAATCTGTAAATTCGGGCATTTTGTCGCTACGCCCCGGGCTTGAATGGGCGGAGATAGACAACTCCCGTTCGTTCCTTACCACACTGAATCCATACGGTAACGTATGTCCCGGCAGGAGTCCGCTTGATAAATATATACTTGGTAAGGAAAACAGTTGGTATAAAAAATATCGTTCATATATAGATGAAAAGTTGGATGTGGATGCTTTTTTTAGAAGACTGTTTATAGATGTTACACAAGTAGAAAGTGAATATGACAAGTACGACCTGATCCATCGCTTCTGGTTAATGGCATCACTGATGCAATGCCTCGACCGCCAAGTGCCTATATGGGATATCTTTACAGAAGAGGAAATATTGGCTTGGGCGGAAATCGAGAACTATAAGTATTTTGCGCAGAAAGGTCCTGAACCGGTATCTCACGGGCGTAGTTGGGGACTTGCATCCCGCACGTTACGCCATTTGTTAGACGAATCTGCCGAAGATCTGGTGCGCAAGCGTCATGGTATCAATCTCAACTTCGGACACGATGGCGTTCTGATGGCCATCTTGACCAATTTGCAAGCCGGGACGTGGGCGCGGGAGGCTAGTAATTCCAAAGAAGCGTTACGGAGTTGGAAGTATTGGGATATTCCGATGGGTGCGAACCTTCAGATGATCTTTTACCAATCAGAAGGCAATCCGGACGTTTTAGTTAAGTTTATGCTGAATGAAAAAGACCTCCGGTTGCCGTTGGAAGCGGTTGAAGCATCTTATTACAAATGGAATGAGGTTTATAAATTCTATATAGAACATTGCGACAAGGTGGAAAAATCACTTGCCGAAACATTGAAATTATCGTATGAAGACTTTTAATTATAATCGTGCTGAAATAAAGGCCGGAATAGTACATTTCGGCGTTGGAAACTTCCATCGTGCACATCTCGAAGCTTACACAAATCTATTACTTGAAGATCCTTCACAAAGATGCTGGGGGGTATTCGGAGCCATGATTATGCCTACGGACGGGGTCTTGTTCAACGCCCTCAAGAAAGACGACGGCATATATCAGTTGACGACATGTAGCCCTTCCGGCGAACAGGATAGTATGCTGATTGGTTCGCTTGTAGAACTGGCATGGGGGGAAATAGACAGTGAGCCTATCATCGCTAAAATAGCATCGGAGGAGATAAAAATCATCTCTCTCACCATTACCGAAGGGGGATATAAGGTTGATTTTAACCAATCGCGCAGTGTGTTTTGGTATGTAGCCGAAGGACTTAAACGCCGGATGGAGAAAGATTTGCCGATTACGATTCTTTCGTGTGACAACATGCAGATGAATGGCAATGCCGCCAAATGTGCGTTTATGTCATACTTCGAAGCGAAATATCCCGAGGTGGCAGCGTGGGCGAAAAAGAAAGTGACGTTCCCGAATTCGATGGTGGATCGAATCACTCCCGTAACAAAACCGGGTAAGGTTACAGATGTGTGTTGTGAAGACTTTATACAATGGGTGATTGAAGATAATTTCATTGCAGGCCGTCCTGCATGGGAGAAGGTGGGAGTTACATTCACCCATGATGTGACCCCGTATGAAATCATGAAATTAAGTCTTCTCAATGCGTCACATACTCTTCTTTCTTATCCTGCCTATATGGAAGGATTCAGGAAGGTCGATGCTGTAATGGCAGACGAGAGGTATCGTGCAATGATAAAGCTGTTTATGAACAGGGATGTTACTCCTTATGTTCCGGTTCCCGAGGGCGTTGACCTTGAAGCGTATAAAGACCAGCTTATCGAACGATTTTCAAACAAGGCGATCAGCGATCAGGTATCACGGCTTTGCGGCGATGGCATTGCTAAGTTTGCGGTTTATGTGGTACCCATACTCAAACAGATGTTGCAGGATGGGAAGGATATTTCGATAGAGGCTTTCCTGATAGCTGTTTATTGCAAATACCTGATAGGTGCGCGCACCGAGTCCGGTGAAAATATAGCTATCTCCGAACCTCACATCACCCCGGCGGACAGGAAGTTGATTTCGGGAGGATCGCCGGCCGAGTTCTTGAAGATATCACCTTTTGTGTCATTGGGACTGGACAAATACCCTGTGTTTATGGAAAAGTATGAGCAGTTTTATGCTATGCAGGTAGCGGAAGGATTGAAAGTCTTATTACAGTAAACAACTAAAAAATCCAAGGCAATGAAGAAGTTTTTCATAACGGTTGTTCTGTCGCTTTCGTGCGTATTGTCGGTTTCGGCACAAAAACAGACGGAGGCGTCAACGCTTAACCTGATAGGTAAGCCGTTTGAATCGACTCCCAATCCGTATCATAGAGTCGATACATTGGTTTATAAAGGTTTTAACAGGACGGAGAATCGACAACTCCGTTGCTCTGCCGGTATGGCTGTGTTGTTTAAAACGAACACGCGTAATATACAGATTACGACAAAGTGGGGATATGTATATTCGAGCCATTCAACCATGCCGATCTCTTATAAAGGATATGATCTTTATATCAAAAATGCAGACGGTCAATGGCAATATGCAGCAAGCGGTTCATTGAAAGCGTATAAGGGCGAGAAAACCGAGACATTCACGCTCATTGAGAATATGGATGGTACGATGCACGAATGTATGATGTATATGCCGATGTATTCGGAGGTCATTTCTTGTAAGATAGGGATAGATGACGATGCTGTTATCGAACCGTTGAAGTCCGATTTTCGTCACAGGATAGCGGTATATGGCTCTTCGTTTACGCAGGGAGTGAGCACGGATCGATCCGGTATGAGTTATCCCATGCAATTTATGCGTAATACTGGTCTTCAAGTCGTGTCGCTCGCAACAAGCGGACGTTGCCTGATGCAGCCTTACATGCTCGATGTTCTTGCGGAAGTCAAGGCTGATGCCTTTATATTCGATACTTTTTCAAATCCTGACGCAGAACTGATAAGAGAGCGCCTGATGCCGTTTATCGATCGGCTTATAGCGGCACATCCGGCTACTCCGTTGATATTTCAGCGTACTATCTATCGTGAACGACGTTCATTCGATACAGTTCTTGATGCGAAAGAACGGGCTAAGGCGGCAACCGTAGAGGAGTTGTTTGCGAAAATCCTCACGAACCCGAAATATAAAGACGTTTATCTGATTACGCCTGATGCTTCCGATGCGCATGAGACATCGGTCGACGGAACTCATCCAAGTAGTTATGGATATGCACTTTGGGCGAAGTCAATAGAGACTCCGGTAATAGAAATTTTAAGTAAATATGGTATAAAATGAGACAAGCGGTATTAGTAGAACCAAAACATATTGAATTTCGTGAAGTTGAGGCGCCTAAGGCGTCGGACCTGAAAGAACATCAGGTACTTCTGAATATTAAGAGAATTGGTATTTGTGGAAGTGAGATACATTCTTATCACGGATGTCATCCGGCAACTTTCTATCCGGTAGTTCAGGGGCATGAATATTCGGCAGTGGTAGTCGCTACGGGGGCGGCGGTTACGATCTGCAAGGCGGGTGACGTTGTCACCGCACGTCCGCAACTCGCGTGTGGGAAGTGCAAGCCTTGTCAGCGGGGAGAGTATAATATTTGTGAAGAGCTAAGAGTGCAGGCTTTTCAGGCAAATGGAGCTGCGCAAGACTTTTTTGTGGTTGATGATGACAGGGTTGCGGTGTTGCCTGAAGGTATGTCACTTGATTATGGGGCTATGATAGAACCGGTGGCAGTAGCTGCGCATGCAACCATGCGTGGCGGGGACTTGAAAGGTAAGAATGTGGTTGTATCGGGTGCCGGAACAATCGGTAACCTCGTGGCGCAGTTCGCTAAGGCAAGAGGAGCCAAACGGGTTCTTATTACCGATGTGAGTGATTTCAGACTTGAAATCGCTCGTAAATGTGGTATAGTAGATACGCTCAATGTAGCTAAGACGCCGCTCAAAGAAGGAGCGAAGAGGCTTTTCGGGGATGAAGATTTTCAAGCTGCGTTTGAGGTTGCCGGAGTTGAGTCGAGTATTCGTTCGCTTATGGAGTGTATCGAAAAAGGGAGTACCATCGTTGTAGTGGCGGTATTTGGCAAGGATCCGTCGCTTGATATGTTCTATTTGGGAGAGCACGAACTGAAGGTGAACGGAACGATGATGTATCGCCATGAAGATTATCTTACGGCTATCGATCAGGTATGTTCGGGAGCCATCCGTCTCGAACCGCTTATTTCGAATCATTTTCCGTTCGAACAGTATGACAAGGCATATAAATTTATAGACGAGAATAGTGCAACATCCATGAAAATAATTATTAAACTATAAAACCATGAAAATAATAGGTATAGGAGAAGTTGTTTGGGATTGCTTCCCGGAAGGTAAGAGACTTGGCGGAGCGCCTATCAATTTCTGTTTTTTTGCGAAGGAATTGGGAGCAGAATCATATCCCGTTACGGCAATAGGTGGCGACGAACTCGGTGATGAAACATTTACGGTGCTTAAAGAGACCGGACTTGATTTAGGATATATTTCCCGTAATATTTTGCCGACAGGTAAAGTGCTTGTGTCGTTGAATGAGGCCGGTGTACCGCAATATGAGATTGTTGAGAATGTTGCTTGGGATGCTATCGAGTGTAGTCCTGCGACCATGAAACTTGTCAGCGATGCAGATGCTGTTTGTTGGGGCTCTTTGGCACAACGAAGTGAAAAGTCACGTGCTGCAATCTTGAGACTCATAGATGCCGTGCCGGATACCTCTTTGAAGGTGTTTGATATTAATATCAGGCAACGTTTTTATTCGACAGACTTGATTGTGGAATCCTTGCAAAAGGCAAATGTGCTCAAATTGAATGAAGACGAATTGCCGTTATTGATTTCTCTTCTTTCCCTTTCGACTGATTTTGTGGAAGCTATCGCAGAACTCATTGCTCGTTTCTCGCTCAAATATGTTATATTCACACAGGGGGCAGTACGTAGTGGCATATATGATGTAAGTGGGGAAGTGTCATCCATAAACACACCTAAAGTCGAGGTGGCCGATACTGTAGGTGCAGGCGACTCGTTTACTGCTACCTTTGTTGTGAACATACTTAGAGGGGTGTCGGTTGCTGAATCACACCGCAAAGCGGTAGATGTATCGGCATATACTTGTACACAAAGGGGGGCTATTAATCCGTTGCCGGATAGTAAAAAGTAATCTCTTTTGATTGCATTTTATAGATAACTCCAGTTAAATAGTTATTTTTGCAGAAATAACTGATTTTTACGAAATAAAGGAACCCATGTTGAAAATATTAGTAACCTACGCCGTACAAGGCGAATTTGTAGAACTTAAATGGCCGGATATAGAACCTTACTACGTTCGTACAGGTATTGGTAAAGTTAAATCAGCCTTTCATTTGGCAGAGGCAATCCGTCAGGTACAACCGGACTTGGTGCTCAATATCGGAAGTGCCGGAACAGTCAATCATCAGGTAGGAGATATTTTTGTATGTCGCAAGTTCATAGACCGTGATATGCAGAAAATGAAAGAGTTCGGATTGGAGTGTGAGATCGATTCATCAGCTCTGCTCGAAGAAAAAGGTTATTGCACGCATTGGACGGAACATGGAATCTGCAATACAGGAGATGGCTTCCTCACCGAGTTGACTCATGTTAGCGGAGACGTGGTAGATATGGAAGCATACGCACAGGCATTTGTTTGCCGTTCAAAAGAAATACCGTTTATTTCCGTGAAATACGTGACTGATATTATTGGCCAGAACTCCGTGAAACATTGGGAAGATAAACTTGCCGATGCACAGCAGGGACTATCGCATTACTTTAACGTCTTGAAAGAAAGAATATGATAAGTGACTCCTGCGGCTATCAATCCCAGGAGAATCTTTACCCATATAAAAGGAATCAGGAAGAAAATGCAATAAAGCATCGTTCCCCACATTAATACGAGAGAAATTATTTTGGCACGGAGAGGAATCGCCTTGTTTTCGCGGAAATTGCGGATATAAGGGCCGAAGTGCCGATGGTTGAGCAGCCAGTTATATAATCGGGGTGACCCTTTGAAATAAAGGGCGGCGGTGAGCAATAGAAAAGGGGTAGTGGGCAGTAGCGGCAGAAAGATGCCGAGAATACCGAGCGCAAGGGAAATACTACCTAAAACAATATATAGAGTTTTCATGCGGCAAAGATAGTGCAAAAAAAGGGAAAAAATAACACTCTTTGCTGGATGAAAACTCTATTTTATATTACCTTTGCCGTTGCATCGAGGTGACATTAGATGCGTGTAACTATTAAAATACATACACTCATGTTTACAGTAATCAAACGCATGGAGATTTCGGCTTCTCATAAGCTGGTACTCCCGTATCGCAGTAAATGCGCCAGTTTACACGGTCACAACTGGATTATCACCGTCTATTGCCGTTCCGCGCGGCTCAACTCCGAAGGAATGGTGGTAGATTTCACCCGCATCAAAGAAGTAGTCACGGAGAAACTCGACCATCAAAATCTGAACGAAGTACTCCCATTTAATCCCACAGCGGAGAATATCGCCCGGTGGGTATGCAAACAGATTCCTCAATGCTATAAAGTAGAAGTGCAGGAATCGGAAGGAAACATTGTCATCTACGAGAAAGATCCCAGCGGCGCAGAAGGACAAGAATAGCAAACCAAACAAATTTTGATGATGAGAAAGATTAATGAAATCTTTTACAGCTTGCAGGGCGAAGGCTACCATACCGGAACTCCGGCCATCTTCGTCCGTTTTTCCGGCTGCAACCTGAAATGTGACTTTTGCGACACACAACACGAAGAAGGAAAAATGATGACCGACGATGAAATTATCGCCGAAGTGAAAAAATATCCTGCCGTCACCGTTGTCCTCACGGGCGGCGAACCTTCCTTATGGATAGACGATGAATTGATCGACCGTTTGCACCAAGCAGGCAAATATGTGACCATCGAAACCAACGGTACACGCCCCCTGCCGGCAACTATCGACTGGGTGACCTGCTCCCCCAAACAAGGGGCGAAACTTGCTATCGACCGGATGGATGAAGTGAAAGTGGTCTATGAAGGACAAGATATAAGTATTTTTGAACTACTTCCGGCCGAACATTTTTTCCTCCAGCCTTGTTCTTGTAATAACACTGCTTCAACAGTGGACTGTGTAATGCGACATCCCAAATGGAGACTCAGCCTGCAAACACACAAATTAATCGACATCCGTTGAACGAAATAGACGGGTGATGCGGAAGAAGCTTAAATTATTACAAAATATAGTATGAAAGTAGGTTTGTTTATTCCTTGTTATATCAATGCTATTTACCCCAATGTGGGAGTGGCATCGTATAGACTATTGAAAAGTTTAGGAGTAGACGTCGATTATCCGTTGGATCAGACTTGTTGCGGACAACCGATGGCAAATGCCGGTTTTGAAGATGAATCGATGAAATTGGCACTCCGTTTTGACGATCTGTTCCGTGAATACGATTACATCGTCGGCCCTTCCGCCAGTTGTGTGGCATTTGTGAAAGAGAATCATCCGGGCATTCTGGAAAAAGAAGGACATGTTTGTCAGAGTGCGGGAAAGATTTATGATATTTGTGAGTTCATTCACGATGTCTTGAAACCTTCCAAAATACCTGCACGCTTTCCTCATAAAGTCAGTATTCACAATAGCTGTCATGGGGTTCGCGAACTGTTGATTTCCGCTCCCACCGAACTGAACATCCCTTATTACAATAAATTGCGTGACCTGCTTAATCTGGTAGAAGGTATCGAAGTATTCGAGCCCAGCCATGTTGACGAGTGTTGCGGCTTTGGCGGAATGTTTGCGGTGGAAGAGCAGGCAGTCTCCGTCTGCATGGGGCGTGATAAGGTAAAAGATCATATCGCTACCGGAGCCGAGTATATTGTCGGAGCGGACAGTTCCTGCCTGATGCACATGCAAGGTGTCATCAAACGGGAGCATCTGCCTATTCAGATTATCCATATTGTAGAAATTCTAGCGTCGCAATCATGAGTACAAAACATTCAAAGGCTGCCGAAAAGTTCTTGCAGGACAGCAAGATGGCAGCATGGCATAACGAAACCCTTTGGATGGTCCGTGCCAAAAGGGACAAGATGAGCAAGGAAGTTCCCGAATGGGAAGAGTTGCGCAACAAGGCTTGCGAGTTGAAACTATACTCCAACAGCCACCTCGAAGAACTTCTGCTGGAGTTTGAGAAGAATGCTACCGCCAACGGCGCCATCGTACATTGGGCAAAAGATGCCGATGAATACTGCGCCATCGTCTACGAAATACTGAATGAGCATAACGTCCACCATTTCATCAAGAGCAAATCTATGCTCGCCGAAGAGTGTGGATTGAATCCTTTCCTGATGGAGCGGGGCATCGATGTTGTAGAGTCCGATTTGGGCGAACGCATCCTGCAACTGATGCATCTCGAACCGAGCCACATTGTACTGCCCGCCATTCACATCAAACGGGAACAGGTAGGCGAACTATTCGAAAAGGAGATGGGCACGGAAAAGGGAAACTTTGATCCTACCTACCTGACTCATGCCGCACGTAAGAACCTGCGCCATCTCTTCCTCAATGCCGAAGCCGCCATGACAGGCGCCAACTTTGCCGTCGCTTCAACCGGTGACATTGTGGTCTGCACCAATGAAGGAAATGCCGATATGGGTACTTCCTACCCGAAACTGAACATTGCCGCTTTCGGTATGGAAAAGATCGTCCCGGATCTGGACGCATTGGGTGTGTTCACCCGATTACTCGCCCGTTCGGCTACCGGACAACCGGTGACAACATATACTTCTCATTACCGTCGTCCCCGCGAAGGCGGTGAATATCATATTATCATCGTAGACAACGGCCGGAGTGCCTTACTGTCCAAGCCCGATCATATCAAGACACTGAACTGTATTCGTTGTGGTGCGTGCATGAATACCTGCCCGGTGTACCGCCGGAGTGGAGGCTACTCTTATACGTACTTCATCCCCGGACCTATTGGCATCAACTTGGGTATGGCTCACGCTCCGGAGAAATATTATGATAATCTTTCAGCCTGTTCTCTGTGTATGTCCTGTTCCGATGTCTGTCCGGTGAAAGTAGATTTGGCAGAACAGATTTACAAATGGCGTCAGGATTTGGACGGACTGGGGAAAGCCAATACGGGAAAGAAGATCATGTCCGGTGGTATGAAGTTCCTGATGGAGCGTCCGGCATTGTTCAACGCAGCCTTGTGGGCAGCCCCGGTGGTAAATAGCCTGCCTCGTTTCATGAAATACAACGATCTCGACGATTGGGGAAAGGGGCGTGAACTGCCGGAATTTGCCAGCGAGTCGTTCAATGAAATGTGGAAGAAAAACAAAGTACAAGGAAAGGAGGAATCCAAATGAGCAGTAGAGAAGATATATTAGCCAGCATCCGCCAGCATACGCAGACGCGTTATGATAAACCGGATATTGCGGATATGAAACGATTGTCATATCCTGACAGGATAGAGCAGTTCTGTGCAATCAGCCGTGCAGTGGGTGGTGCGGCAGTTGTATTGGGTGAAGGGGAAGATGTGAATACAGTCATAAGACGGACTTACCCGGATGCTATGCGCATTGCTTCCGTATTGCCGGATATTTCCTGTGCTACGTTCAATCCCGATAATTTGGATGATCCGAAAGAGTTGGACGGCACAGATGTTGCCGTAGTGAAAGGAGAAATCGGAGTAGCCGAAAACGGAGCCATCTGGATACCGCAGACGGTAAAATATAAAGCGATCTATTTTATCTCGGAGAAGTTGGTCATTCTGCTCGACCGGAATAAAATTGTAGATACCATGTATGACGCCTACCGCGAACTGGACGGACAGGAATATCAGTTCGGAACGTTCATCTCCGGTCCGTCAAAGACTGCTGATATTGAGCAGGCTTTAGTGATGGGAGCGCATGGGGCACGGGACGTGTTAGTGATATTAACCTAATGTTTCCGTGTTGATTATTCTAAAATAAATTTGGTTTCAAAACAATGGAGTTTTATATTTGTTAGTACAAACGAAATGGAGACTCCGTTGACGCTTAAAAACAGAGGCTCTATTGATAAGAAATAGAGCCTTTGTTTCATATAAACAGAGCTTCCGTTTGATGTAAATAGAGGCTCTGTTTGGATAAAGTCCGGTTTCCATCGGATGTAATAGAGTCTTTGGGAGAATATAGTCGAATCTCCTTTGATGTAAATAGGATATCTGTTTCTGTTTGTCCATAGTAGATAAATGAATTTGTAGGATAAGAGTAGTAAAACGTTTAATTATAAATTATATGTATGCCAATAAAGTAAAGAAAATAGCCGCCGTCCATGACCTTTCGGGAATGGGGCGCGTATCTCTGACCGTCGTCATTCCTATTCTTTCATCCATGGGTTTTCAAGTCTGTCCGCTTCCTACGGCTGTGTTATCCAATCATACGCAATATCCCGGTTTCTCCTTCCTCGACCTGACGGACGAAATGCCGAAGATTATTGCCCAATGGAAGAAACTGGAGGTAGAGTTCGACGCTATCTATACCGGATACTTGGGTTCTCCGAGACAAATTCAGATTGTTTCTGATTTTATCAGGGACTTTCGTCGGCCGGACAGCCTGATCGTTGCCGATCCGGTGTTGGGAGATAACGGACGGTTGTATACCAACTTTGATGGAGAGATGATAAAAGAGATGCGCCATTTAATCACGAAAGCAGATGTGATTACCCCCAATCTGACGGAACTGTTTTATTTATTGGATAAACCCTATAAAGCAGATAACACGGATGAAGAGCTGAAAGAATATCTTCGTCTTTTGTCTGATAAAGGTCCGCAAGTGGTTATCATCACCAGTGTTCCTGTACATGATGAGCCTCATAAAACATCTGTCTATGCTTATAACCGTCAGGGAAACCGCTACTGGAAAGTGACCTGCCCTTATCTGCCTGCACATTATCCCGGCACGGGCGATACTTTTACAAGTGTCATCACCGGCTCTTTGATGCAGGGAGACAGTCTGCCGATGGCATTGGACCGTGCCACACAGTTTATCCTGCAAGGTATTCGTGCCACTTTCGGGTATGAATATGATAACCGCGAGGGTATTCTATTGGAGAAAGTGCTTCATAATTTGGATATGCCAATACAGATGGCTAGTTACGAACTGATTTAAGATAGGCTTTGTGTTGTTATTACTATGCCAATAGGTTGGCACAACAATGCCACCTTGTTTGCACATTTGTGCCACTGTGTTGGCACAAATGTGCCTTCTTATTGGTATTTATTAAGTTCAGAATCGTACTGTTACTCTTGCCGGGAGTTTTCCACTTGTCCACTTAGGCCCTTCTTTGACAAGCCGGATGGCTTCTTTATCAGCGAATTCACATAATCCATGAATAACAGTGATATTTTGTGGCTTTCCTTCTTCATCAACAAAGAAAGAAAGGACTACCTCCCCCTTAATATCTTTACAGTTATCATCCGTTGGACGAACGAGATTCTCTTTCAGGTATTTCTGATAGCTACGTTTACCGATGACAGGTTGCGGAGTGATCTCTTTCTCTGCCTGTTCCTTAACCTTCGCATCGCTTCCGAGGGTTGTTGACTTCTTATTTTTCTTAGCGCCATATCCCACTACCACCACTTCGTTAAGTGCCTGTTTGTTTTCGTTCATGGCAATGAGCATCGTCCGGCTGGTATCTATCCGGATTTCTACCGGATTATATCCGATATACTCCGCTGTCAATCGTTTCTTATCATCCTTTTTGACTAACGAAAATTCTCCATTCATATTTGTGATGGTTCCGATATTCGTTCCTTTATATGTCACACTGGCTCCGATAAGCGGTTCTCCTTTTTCGTCGGTCACTCTCCCTTTAATCATATTCTTTTGAGGAAGGATAGTCGCTACCTTAGCCAACTTCATTTTCTTATCAGATTCAGATTCGAAAGTATCCATCGTTGCTACTACTTCTTGCAATGCGGCAGTCTCTTCCGACACTTCCTCCATCACCGGCACAGTTGCCACAGGTACACCTTGTTGTGGTTGGGAAGTCGCTTGGATTTTGGCAATCATATCTTTCTTATCCGCTTGTCTTGCAGTAATTTCGGAAACAGGAGTGGAATCTTCGGAAGCAGGAGTGGAATCTGTTTTTACCTTTGCGGTAGCCAATGCGATTTCCTTTTGTGGAGTTGCCGGAACTGTTGGAGTTGCAGGAATGGCCGGAGTGGGCGGAACTGCGGGTTCAGCCAACTTGGAGGAAACACTCTCTTTGGCAATGAACACTTCGTCCGTCATACTCTTTTTCAGGAACAGGAAATAACTGCTGATACCGAATCCGATAGCCAGACAGGCAGCGATGCTCCAAGTGATAGCACGGGTGTTCTTTTTCTTTGCCGAATGAGCTGAAACCTGCATCCGCAGTTTCTCGATCTGTTGTTCGTGATTTCCCTCCACTTGGCTGTAACCATCCATAGCATCGGCCAGGAAAGGATCCTGCATCGACTCTCGTTCCAGTCGGTGTGCCTCTTTTCCTTTGCGGAGTCCTCGTATGTAGTCCAATAGTTTCATAGGGCTTGTTTCTTGATACAAATTTTTAAATTTCGCTTTCCGTTCTGGATATAGCTTTTCACATTGTTCAGAGTAAATCCGGTTTGTTCCACAATGTCGGCATACGACATCTCTTCCAGAAAGAAACGCGTAATACTGGTCCGTTGTTCTTCGGGCAACTTTTCGAGACAGTGATGTAATGCCTTCAGTTGTTCCTCCGAACTTTCCTCTTCACTTAATAGATGCAGAAATTCGTCAGATTCCATAATATTAACCGTATAATCTAACGGAATTTCTTTATTTTCCTTCCGTAAAAGTTGCAGGCAATGATTCTTCGCCACCCGGTAGAGCCATGGCTTGAAAACTTTTATCTCATAATTTCCCAGTTTAGGCAATAAATCTTCAAACAACTGCATGACTGCTTCCTGTGCCCGGTCTTCATCATGCAGGTATTTCAAGCAAAGCCCGTACAGTAACGGGATATATCGGTTATATAATTCACCGAAATATTCCGTATCGCCGGACTTCGTATAGTGTATCAGTAATTCCTCGTCCGATAGTTTCGATATGTTTCTTTTGAAAAACAACATCTATTCCTCTTCTTCGTCGATAACAACTTGATATTTTTCTTTCATTCTTTCAAAATCACCTGTTATCTGCTCTAATATTTCATGTGTATCCGTACTCTTTACCAAAGTGGGCATACCATAATAGATAGATGCTTTGTATGGCAACAGGATCATCTTTCCTTTGGGTAAAGAGCGTCCCATACCGGTCATGAATACAGGAATATATTTCACTTCAGGTCGTAGCGACAGGATACGGGCAATGCCGGATTTTATTTTTCCCATCTGCTCCGGTTTCCCTCTGGTTCCTTCCGGAAAAAGAATCAGTGAATATCCGGCATCAATGGCTTCAAGCATCTTACGGATCGGATCGTGCTCCGAATCTTTTTCCCCTTTTCTTCTGATAAGAAGCGTATTGATGAAAAAGTTGCTGATAGAAGCCTGAAAGCGGGTTTTCCCGAAATAGTCTTCTGCTGCTACGGGTTTGACTTTCCACAAAAGTTCGCCGGGTAGGGAAGCCAACAGGCTTAGGGTGTCCAGGTGACTGTTATGGTTGGCAAGGATAATGAATTGCTTTTCTTTTTTAAGGAAGCGGCAATCGGTGAACTGAACCCCTACGATTAATTTCAGGAACCATTGGAAAACACCTTTATATATAATCTGCATGGCAGCAGCTTGCATGACTCTTTTTTCCATTCTCTCCGTTTAATATGCAATGTAATAAACTAAATGAAAAAATACAGGAGCAGTGTAGGACAGCGAATCTATCCGGTCGAATACTCCTCCATGACCGGGAATACTGTTCCCCATATCTTTAATTCCTTTATCTCTCTTGATAGCGGAGATGACCACGTCTCCCGAGAAGCCGGCAATCGCAAGGAGGGCGCTAACCAGAATAACGTTGGGAGCGGAGAGGGGAGTCAGGAAACCGAGGAAGTAACCAATGACAGTGGTACTGATGACACCGCCCAGGAAACCTTCCCATGTCTTGTTCGGACTTACTTTCGGAAGAATCTTATGCCGTCCGAGAAGTTTGCCCCAGATAAATTGCATGATGTCATTGATTTCCGTAAGGAATACAAGGAACAACAGCAGACCCCGTCCTCCGGAACTGAATCCCGGTAGTTCAGGAAGCGACAGGAGATAAGCGAGGTGGCTGATACCGAATACGGAAAGCATCAGAATCCATTGCAAGAGTGCCATCGACTTGGTGATTCCGTGTGTGTCTCCCTTTAAAACCAGCCGTAAAGGCAATACGAGGAACATGACTACCGGAATGAAGATGATGAATGCTCCATACCAGGCAAGGTAAGCCAGATAATATTGAATGGGGATAGCCAGTATGCCCCAAAACAGTGCTCCGCGATCTGCCTCTCTGAATCCCAATACTGAATAAAGTTCTCTGAAAGCAATGAAAGAGAGAAAGGCAAGGAAGAAATAAGAAATGTTATAGCTGATAAATACAGCACCGATAAACATACCCGCCATGATCCACCATGAGCGCGTGCGTGCGGCGAGTTCGCTGATATTTGTTTTCGGAGATATCTTTTTTACAAGGAAAAGAATAAGGCTTGCCGTAACAAGCAGTCCGATGATAAGCGAGATGACAATAATCAACTCATCGCTTAGTGTAGGGAATATTTTATCCAGTAGATTTTTCATTTTATTTCAGTGTTTGTTGTGTGTGACATGAGGTACAGGCGATGTATCAGTGTCGCGATAAGACCGATGTTGATAATGATTAGAGCGATGAAGCATACCATCCGGTCGTATCCTGAATGGATGGTGCAGGTGGCGACTACAAAGGTCAGCGTCAGCAATGCCATGCGGTGTTGTTTGGCCATCGGACCATTAAAGAAATGCTGATGTGTTTTATAGGCTCCTATCCAGCGGAAATAAGCTGTCATAACAGCAAGAAGGGCGCCCAGCCATCCCAATTCGACTCCGAATCCACCTGCTACATACCCGACGGGAATGATGAACAATGCATCAGCAAAACGGTCGGGCATATCGTTATAAAGATCTCCGTTGGCACTTTTCTTTCCTCCTTCAATGGCAACCATCCCATCGAACAGGTTGCAAAGCAACCGCGACTGCATACAAACGATGAACAGGATATAGGCTACATATTTATTGAAGTCGGGATAAATAACTGTGCCAATCAGCAGGAGGCAACCTACCATAGCGAAGAATACACTCATCATGGAAATTTGATTGGGAGTGACCCCCCAACGAGTTAGTTTGCGGGCAATGTTATTAGCCCAGCCCGTGTTTCGCGAGGCTATTTCCCGCCTTCCATCGACTTCGTTTTTCATATTTGTGATATGTTTATGATTCGCAAATATACACATCATCTGATGAGTGGCAAAGGAATGAGGGAGAATTTTGAAAGGACTCTTTTTTTCTGCCGGATAAAAAAAAGTTCAAGTTATTTATGGAATCAGTGTGAAATCTGCATCTCTATAGTAAAAGCGAACTATTAGTAACATTTTAAATAATGAAGTTATGAAAACAAATCAATTCAGAGCGATGATGCTCGTACTGCTGATGGCAGTTGTTTCTTTAGGGATGGTGAACGCGCAAGCTATTATCGTGTCGGGTACTGTGACGGATGCAAAGGATGGAACTCCGCTTGTCGGCTGTTCGGTACAGATAAAGGGTACTACGAAAGGTACAGTAACGAATATGAAAGGTCAGTACACGATTCATGCTAAGAAAGGGGAAACATTGTTGTTCCAGTATATCGGGTATAAGCAAGAGAGAAGGGTGGTAAAATCGGCCACGCTGGATGTGAAGATGAAAGCTGACGAACTGGTATTGGAAGAATGTGTGGTGGTAGGATACGGCCATGAGACAAGAGCTGCAAAAGTGATGTCTACTGCTTATATGGCAGTATGTCCGACTCCGGGAATCATGTATGATGCTGCAAATGCGGAAGAATACGGAGAGTTTCAGGAGAATGGTTTCAAGAGTGTGTCGGATGCTCCGCTTTCTACTTTCTCTATTGATGTAGACGCCGCTTCTTATAGTAATATGCGTCGTTTTATCAATAAAGGTGAACTGCCTCCGGTTGATGCTATCCGTACAGAAGAATTAGTGAACTACTTTTCTTATGATTATCCGAAGCCGACAGGAAGTGATCCTGTGAAAATTACCATGGAATCCGGAGCTTGTCCCTGGAATACAAATCACCGTCTTGTACGTATCGGGCTGAAAGCAAAAGAAATCCCGACGGATAATCTGCCTGCATCCAATCTGGTATTCCTGATTGATGTCTCCGGTTCTATGTGGGGAGCCAACCGGTTGGATTTGGTGAAGTCATCTCTCAAATTATTGGTAAATAACTTACGTGATAAAGATAAAGTAGCGATTGTGACTTATTCAGGTAGTGCCGGTGTGAAACTGGAAGCAACTCCGGGTAGCGACAAACAGAAGATTCGCGAAGCGATAGATGAATTAACGGCGGGTGGCTCTACGGCAGGTGGTGCAGGTATCTTGTTAGCGTATAAAATAGCCAAGAAGAATCTGATCTCTAACGGCAATAACCGTATCATACTTTGTTCCGATGGTGATTTTAATGTGGGCGTTTCTTCCGCTGAAGGATTGGAACAATTGATTGAAAAAGAGCGCAAGAGTGGAGTATTCCTTACCGTACTGGGTTATGGCATGGGCAATTATAAAGATAAGAAGATTCAGGTGTTGGCTGAAAAGGGAAATGGCAATCATGCTTATATAGATAATTTGCAGGAAGCCAACCGTGTTTTGGTAGGCGAGTTCGGTGCCACACTGCATACAGTGGCAAAAGATGTCAAACTGCAAGTCGAATTTAATCCTTCCCAAGTGCAGGCATATCGTCTGGTTGGTTACGAAAGTCGTCTGTTGAAAGACGAGGATTTTAATAATGACGCTAAAGATGCTGGAGATATGGGTGCGGGACATACAGTGACTGCCTTTTACGAAGTGATTCCTACGGGAGTAAAGAATGAATATGTAGGTAAAATAGACGACTTGAAATATCAGAAGAAAGAGAAAGTGTCCGTGAAGCCGACAGGCTCTAATGAACTCCTGACTGTGAAACTGCGTTATAAAGCTCCGGATAAAGATGTCAGCAAGAAAATGGAACTTCCTTTCGTAGATAATAAAGGAAATAATGTTTCTTCCGATTTCCGCTTTGCTTCTGCAGTGGCTATGTTCGGACAGTTACTTCGGGAGTCTGACTTTAAAGGAAATGCCAGTTACGACAAAGTGATTGATCTGGCCAAACAGGGACTGAATAATGATGATAAAGGATATAGAAGAGAATTCATTCGTTTGGTTGAGGCTGCTAAAGGATTGGAAAGAACAAATAAGAACTAGGAAAGCAAACAGGAGTCATTGGAAATGTACATCATATTATTATGCGTAATATTCACTGATATGAATAAACGTACAATTCCAGATAGATAATCCTAGAAAATAATAGTGACGGTATATGCTCGGGATAGTGACGCTATCACTGTTGTATACCGTCACTATCTTTGCCGGATACCGTCACTATAATTAATTTCGTCCGAAATTCGTCTGACCTAAAACGAAAAATAGCCATAAACTTATCGTTTACAGCTATTTAACTCTGCACGGGAGGAGAGGCTCGAACTCCCGACACCCGGTTTTGGAGACCGGTGCTCTACCAACTGAGCTACTCCCGTGTTTGCGGCTGCAAAGGTAGTAGAAACTTCTGAATCTCCAAACATTCGGGTAAATAAGTTTTGAATTATTTTAATTTTTCCCACTCATCGGGCTTGAAACCGACCAGAACGAAGCTGTCTGTCACTACCAATGGACGTTTCACCAATTTACCGTTCGTTGCCAAGAGTGCTATCTGTTCTTCCTCACTCATAGCAGGCAGCTTCTCGCTTAGTTTCAGCTCTTTATATACTAATCCACTCGTGTTGAAGAATTTCTTCACCGGTAAACCGCTACGTGGAATCCATGCTTTTAATTCTTCAACTGTAGGATTTTCTTCTACAATTAATCGGTTTGTAAACTCAATGTTATTTTCTGTTAACCATTTCTTGGCTTTCTGGCATGTGCTGCATGCCGGGTACTGCAAAAATAATGTTGCCATATTCATTTATAATTTAATTCTTACTATGTAATACTTAACACTTAATACTTAACACTTAATACTTAATACTTGATACCTAATACTTACTACTTAAACCTCACCTCAATATCTGCAAATCCTGAAACATAATCCGGTAAGCGGCTGCTTTCTTGTCCAACGCCAGTGGATATGCTCTTGATGATGAAGGCATCCGGTAAAGCCGCATGGCGCGTCCTTCAAAAACGAACTCGGAGTAATCGCCTACTTTCGGCTCTTCTATTTCGAATTGCTGCCGGAGAGTGTCCGTTGCTTTTTGCCCCGTAGTGACGATGGCTTTACATTCGGGAAGTTGTCGCAGCAATGCTGCTACATCGGTAGCCTCCACTACTTCGAGAAACTTATCCGATGCGTTATCCTGCAACCGGCGGATGGATGAAGCGGTATCAAACAGGGCAATTCCCTTTTCGTTCAAAAAGTCTATGATTTGCTCACGACAAAACGATTTTAGTGTCGAATTCAGAAAATGATTCTTATCATTAAAGAATAAGGTTCCATATATACGCCACATGTCATTGTTTAGGTTTGGATAATAAAAATCCATCGACCATCTTTTTTTCTGTGGCGGGAAACTGCCCAGCATAAGCAATTTTGATTTCGCTGGGAGAAATGGTTCTAGCGGATGTGTTTCGATTTCCATGTTATCGTTCATTTTAATTTCGTACAAAAATAGTGATAATGTTTATTTCCCTCAAAATCAATGAGAAAAAATGCTAGATTTAAAATATTTAGTTATTTTTGCGGTGTGATGAACAAACAGTATCTTATTATATCATTGAAAAAAGAAATTTTAGTAAGTTGTTTCTTAATGAGCTTATTTTTCCTGGAGGGTGGGAATTGTTATGCTTCGGAGCAACAACTGTTAAGAGGGACGATAGAAACTCCTTCTGACAATTATACCGTGAGAGGGCGTGTTATTGATGTCTATGGTGAACCACTAATCGGTGCTACAATACGAGAGAAAGGGGGAGCCAATGGTACTGTGACCGATATTGATGGACGATTCTTTTTATCTGTTCCGGATAGTGCTGTCTTGCAGGTTTCTTTTGTAGGTTACAAGACTTTAGAAGTCAATGTGACAGGTCGGACTATGCTTGAAATACGCCTTCAGGAAGACGCGGTGATGCTTGATCATGTCATCGTAACAGCCTTGGGAATTGAAAAGGATGAAGCTACACTGGCTTATTCTGCGCAGAAAATCAAAGGTGAGGAACTGAATCGTATAAAAGAAATAAATATGATTACTGCCCTGGCGGGAAAAGCAGCCGGTGTACAAATCAATAAAAACTCTTCCGGAATGGGAGGGTCTGCCAAAGTCAGTCTCCGGGGAATCCGTTCGGTGTCCGGTGATAATCAACCGCTGTATGTGATAGACGGAGTGCCGATGTCGAATACCTCTTCCGAGCAGGCTTATTCGGCTATTGGAGGTACGGCGAATGCCGGCAACCGTGATGGAGGAGATGGGATTTCTAACCTGAACCCGGAAGATGTGGAAAGCATCAGTATCTTGAAAGGTGCTCCAGCAGCAGCTTTATATGGTAGCATGGCTGCTAACGGGGTCATTCTTATCACTACTAAAAAAGAGAATTCTGTCGGGCAAAGGAATATTAATTTCTCTACAGGACTAACTTTCGAGAAAGCATTCAGCCTGCCTAAAATGCAAAATCGTTACGGTGTCAGTGATGTGGTAGACAGCTGGGGTGAGAAAGATAATCTGACGGCTCATGATAACCTGAATGATTTTTTCCGTACCGGATTGACCTCAATGACTTCTGTGTCCGTCAGCTATGGAAATGAAACTCTACAAACTTATTTCTCCTATGCCAACACCACTGGAAAGGGGATTATGGATAAAAACAAGCTGAAGAAACATAATATAAACCTACGCGAAACAGCTACCATGTTCAACAAACGTTTGAAACTGGATGGTAATGTGAATGTAATGAAACAGACTGTTGAGAATAAGCCGGTATCGGGAGGTTTTTATATGAATCCGTTGGTAGGGCTTTATCGTTTTCCTCGTGGTGAGAATCTGTCTTATTATAAAGACCATTTTGAAACCTATGACGAAGAACGGAATTTGAATGTGCAAAACTGGCATACATTTACCGAAGGCTTCGAACAGAATCCATATTGGATAGTGAACCGTATACAAAGTAAAGAAACGCGTACGCGCATTATCCTTTCCCTTTCGGCAAACTTTAAGATAAATGATTGGTTGACTATTCAAGCTCGTGGCAACATGGACTACTGGGCTGACAAGTTGCGTCAGAAATTCTATGCGTCTACCGCTACTGCCCTGTGTGGAGCGAACGGTCGATATATTGAAATGGATTATCAGGAAACGCAGATGTATGGTGATGTCATGGCGATGTTTAAGAAAACCTGGGGAGATTTTACACTGGATGCGGCTATTGGCGGTAGTATAAATGATCGAATCAGAAACTCGACCCGTTATGATTCCAAGAATGCTTCTCTGAAGTTTGCTAATGTATTTAATATTGCCAATATCATCATGAACAGTTCTGCCAGTATTGACCAGAAAATAGATGAGCATCGTCAGCTTCAATCTATTTTCGGTACAGCACAGATTGGCTACAAGGAAAAATTATTTCTTGATTTGACAGCTCGTAATGACTGGGCATCAACCTTGGCTTATACTGAACATGAGAAAGCGGGATTTGCTTATCCTTCCGTTGGTCTTTCCATATTGCTTGATAAATGGGTGAAGCTGCCCGAATGGATTTCTTTTGCGAAACTGCGTGGTGCCTATAGTAAAGTGGGGAACGATATTCCTGTATTTGTCACTAATTCCGCTTCGCATATCAGTGCCGGTGGCGAGATACAGGCAAATGATGCCGCTCCTTTCAAAGATATGGAGCCGGAAATGACTCATGCCATGGAATTCGGAACGGAATGGAGATTCTTCCAACATCGGTTAGGAATCAATCTGACCTATTATCGTACCAACACTTATAATCAGTTCTTCAAACTTCCTGCTCTTGCAGGTGACAAGTATGCTTTCCGATATGTAAATGCTGGGAATATCCAAAACCAAGGATGGGAAGTGACACTGAACGGAACTCCGATACTGACTTCTGATTTCACCTGGAAAACTTCCATCAACTTCTCTACCAACAAGAATAAGATCGTGAAGCTGCACGACGAGTTGAAAGAATTGGTCTACGGACCTACGAGCTTTTCTTCCAGTTATGCAATGAAACTGGTGAAAGGTGGTTCTATCGGTGATATCTATGGTAAAGCCTTTGTGCGTGATGCCGCAGGAAACATTGTTTATGAAACAGAAGGAGATTACAAAGGACTTCCATTGGTGGAAGGTGACGGAAATACGGTGAAAGTAGGAAATGCCAACCCTGTCTTTATGATGGGATGGGATCACACATTCTCTTACAAAGGATTCAGCCTTTATTTCCTGCTTGACTGGCGTTACGGAGGAAAAGTCCTTTCGCAGACACAAGCGGAAATGGATCTCTATGGCGTATCGGAAATTACGGCTGATGCACGCGACAGAGGATATGTGATGCTTGAAGGTCAGCAGATCGATAATGTGAAAGGATTCTATAAAAATGTAGTGGGCGGGCGTGCCGGAGTGACAGAGTATTATATGTATGATGCCACTAATTTACGGTTACGCGAAGTATCGTTGAGCTACAATTTCTCAAAGAAGTGGATACAAAAAACGAAGGTTCTGAAAGATGTGCAGCTTTCGTTTGTGGCCCGCAATCTATGTTTCTTATATAAGAAAGCTCCTTTTGATCCGGATTTGGTACTTTCCACCGGGAATGATAACCAAGGGATTGAAGTATTCGGAATGCCTACGACCCGTAGTTTGGGCTTTACTCTGAAATGTGAATTTTAAAGGTAGGAGAGAGAAATGAAGAGAAAATATGTATATTTATACTTGCTGGGCTTACTGCTCTTTTCTGTAGCATGTACCGGTAATTTCCGTGATTACAATACCGACTTGTCCGGAATCACGGATGATGACCTGATTATTGACGACAATGGTTATGGAATCCGTTTGGGCATTATTCAGCAGGGTATTTATTTTAATTATGATTTCGGAAAAGGGAAGAACTGGCCTTTCCAGCTGATACAGAATCTGAACGCAGATATGTTTGGTGGATATATGCATGACGGTAAACCCTTGAACGGAGGTTCGCATAATTCCGACTATAATATGCAGGATGGTTGGAACAGCGCCATGTGGACGCATATGTATTCTTATATTTTCCCGCAGATATACCAATCGGAGAATGCTACCCGGAATACACATCCTGCTTTGTTCGGGATCACGAAAATATTAAAGGTAGAAGCCATGCATCGTGTGACGGATTATTATGGTCCCATCATTTATAAGAATTTTGCGAATGCAGAAAACCACTACCGTCCTGATAAACAAAAAGATGTTTATTATGAGTTTTTCAATGAACTCGATTCTGCCGTGGTTGCCCTCACCGGTTATATAGAGGAGAAACCGGAATTCAATGGATTTGCACGTTTTGATATTTTGTTGGATGGTAAATACCCTTCCTGGGTAAAGTTTGCCAATTCGTTGCGTTTGCGTCTAGCTATGCGTATTGCCTCTGTTGCCCCCGATAAGGCACGTGCTGAAATACAGAAAATAAAAGAAAACGATTACGGCTTCTTTGAAGCGGAAACAGGCGGAGCTGTTGTTTCTACCAAATCCGGATATACCAATCCATTGGGAGAACTTAATCGTGTGTGGAATGAAACTTACATGAGTGCGAATATGGAATCAATCTTGGTGGGATATAATGATCCCCGTCTTGGAATTTATTTCGAACTCTGTACGGATGAAACCCTGAAAGGACAATATCGTGGAATTCGTCAGGGGACATGTTTTGCTCATAGTCATTATTCCGGATTGTCGAAGCTGTTTGTCAAGCAAAGCACCGATGCGCCTCTGATGACTGCTTCGGAAGTTTGGTTTCTGCGTGCCGAAGCTGCATTGCGCGGGTGGACGGATGAAGATGAAGAAACCTGTTATCAGAACGGTGTAACTACTTCTTTCCATCAATGGGGAATCTATGGCGTAGAAGATTATCTGCAAAGTGAACAGACCGCCTCCGACTTTATAGACACGTATGATGAAGAAAATAATATAGAGGCCCGTTGTAAAGTCTCTCCCAAATGGAATCCGCTGGATGATAAGGAAACGAAACTGGAGAAGATCATTACGCAGAAGTGGATTGCTATGTTTCCGGAAGGTTGCGAAGCTTGGGCAGAACAAAGACGAACAGGGTATCCCCGTTTATTTCCCGTACGATTCAACCATAGCAGAAACGGTTCTATCGACACGGAGATTATGGTGCGCCGTCTAAACTTCCCCGGTACCTTACAGACGGAAGACCCGGAACAATATTCCGCGCTTGTGGAAGCTTTAGGAGGAAACGATCATGGAGGTACAAGGCTTTGGTGGGACACGGGAAATAATAACCTGGAATAAAAAAAGATAAAAGTAGTGTGTTTATATGTGTAGCTTTAACTATTTTTGCATCTTCATTTAAACACATTTACTTATGAAACAGATTATCTCTGCTCTTTTCCTTTGTATGTTGCTCTCTGCCGTACCGGGATTGCAGGCGCAAAACATCCAGTTACATTATGATTTTGGACGTTCTTTGTATGATAAAGATTTGCAAGGTCGTCCGCTGTTAACTTCCACAGTAGAGAAGTTTCATCCTGATACTTGGGGAAGTACTTATTTCTTTGTCGATATGGATTATACCTCCGAAGGTGTCGCTGCTGCTTATTGGGAAATAGCCCGTGAAGTGAAATTCTGGAAAGGTCCTTTCTCTGCGCATCTTGAATATAACGGTGGATTATCCAAAGGTATGTCTTATAAAAATGCTTATCTGGCAGGAGCCACGTATACCTTTAATAATGCTTCTTTTTCCAAAGGCTTCACACTGACCGCCATGTATAAGTATATTCAGAAACACTCATCACCCAACAACTTCCAGTTGACAGGTACATGGTACGTAAACTTCTGCCGTAACCTGCTCACTTTCTCCGGCTTTGCCGACTGGTGGCGTGAAGAAACGAACTACGGAAAGACTATCTTCCTCTCCGAACCACAATTTTGGGTAAACCTGAATCAAATCAAGGGAGTAAATAAAAACTTCAATCTAAGCGTTGGCTCCGAAGTCGAATTGAGCAACAACTTTGGTGGTCGCGATGGCTTTTATGTGATCCCGACGCTTGCTCTGAAATGGACGCTGAACTAAAAAAATCGAACCAAAAATCGAACCAAAAAACGGATTAAAAAGCGAGTTAAAAGAAATAGAGTAAAAAGAAGTCAGGCTAAAAGAATCCGAACTTCAGAGGAATCTCCGTTTATCCCTTTGTGGAACTTACAAAATATATAGAACAACCTATTAAATGAAAACTGATTTAATCTACGGCGTAGAAGACCGTCCCCCTTTTAAAGACGCCCTGTTTGCGGCTTTACAACATCTCTTGGCTATTTTCGTGGCAATTATCACACCGCCGCTTATCATAGCGAGTGCCTTGAAACTGGATGTAGAAAAGACAAGCTTTCTAGTTTCCATGTCCCTTTTTGCTTCGGGAGTATCTACCTTTATACAATGCCGTCGTTTCGGTCCGATAGGAGCAAAGCTGCTCTGCATCCAGGGAACCAGTTTTTCTTTTATCGGTCCTATCATCGCCACAGGAATGGTAGGCGGATTGCCGTTGATTTTCGGTTCCTGTATGGCTGCCGCACCTATCGAAATGATTGTCAGCCGCACATTCAAATATTTGCGTAATATCATCACTCCGCTGGTTTCCGGTATTGTCGTACTGCTTATCGGATTGAGCCTGATAAAAGTAGGTATCGTATCTTGCGGAGGTGGATATGCAGCTATGGATAACGGTACGTTTGCTACCTGGGAAAACCTGTCTATTGCAGCACTGGTACTTCTTAGCGTCTTATTTTTCAACCGTTGCGGGAACAAATACCTGCGCATGAGTTCTATTGTACTCGGACTTTGTCTGGGTTATGGTCTGGCATTTGTTTTGGGAAAAGTGGATATGAGTGCGTTGAATGTGGAAATGCTGATGAGCTTTAATATTCCCCAACCTTTTAAATATGGTGTTGATTTCAATGTGTCTTCTTTCATAGCCATTGGTCTGGTCTACCTGATAACTGCCATCGAAGCAACAGGTGACGTGACTGCCAACTCTATGATTTCCGGACTTCCCATTGAAGGAGATTCCTATTTGAAACGAGTTTCCGGTGGAGTAATGGCAGATGGATTCAACTCCTTCCTCGCTGGTATATTCAACTCTTTCCCCAACTCCATCTTTGCACAGAATAACGGTATTATCCAACTGACCGGAGTAGCCAGCCGCTATGTCGGTTATTATATCGCAGCAATGCTTGTTCTTTTGGGATTATTCCCTATCGTAGGTGCCGTATTCTCCTTAATGCCCGATCCTGTATTGGGTGGTGCAACCTTACTAATGTTCGGTACAGTAGCAGCGGCAGGAATCCGTATTATCTCCTCACAAGAAATAGGCCGTAAAGAAACTCTGGTATTAGCAGTCAGCCTCTCCTTAGGCCTAGGAGTAGAACTAATGCCGGATGTATTACAACAAGCCCCGGAAGCAATTCGAAGTATCTTCTCTTCAGGGATCACCACCGGAGGCCTAACTGCAATTATTGCAAATATAGTAATACGTGTAAAAGAATGATGAATAAGTATTAAGTATTAACCGACAAGTATCAATCAACAAGTATTAAGTATTAATCGACAAGTATCAAATAGCAGGTATTATCCAGCAGCTTCGGTAATACTTATTACTTAATACTTATTTCTAAATTACTCATTTTATCAGTAGTGCGGAAAGGGAAATCAGGATACTCGTAAAGACTAAAGCGAGGTTCGGTTTCTCCTTTCGTATAATTCCAGATAGAAGCATAATCTTCCGGATCTTCTCCCATCTTGGCTAATTGGCGCAGATAAGCGGCCAGTGATTTATTTTCTACAATATAAATCTGTCCCATCTGGTCGATAATCGGGCTATGATGACGAGTGCCGTCATGTTCGAAGCGTAGAATCCGTTTTCCTTCTTCCGTCAGTCCCACCAATTGGAAGGTCATACTCTTACCGATAGCCGGCAAATTCAATACACTGCGATCCGTAGCAAGGAAAGGCAAATGATGTTTTCTCATGAAATGTCTTAATTGCTTGGCAACATCTTCTTTCGTCTCCTCTTCCGTTCCGACTTTCGTCTCTAATATTTTGTATAATTCCTCCGCCTGTTCCAGTGTCATCCGACCATAAATCTTTTCCTCCTGTTGTTCCTGCATCGAACGGCTGTTGGGAGCAAATACTGCATAATTCTCATTGAATCCCTTCACCGAGAAAGTATAATAACATACCACGCCCAATGAATTGAGCACCTGGCGAAGCCGTGTCGTATGTCCCCGACGCGAAGCAGCCACTGTATATACCAACTGATTCGTGATGATCCATCCGGCAGAAAGAATCTTCCGAATCGCCTCTTTAGCTTCAGGCGTGACCTCCAGCGGAGTCTGAAAATGAGTCTGGATAATAAACTGTTTCACCCCGATAGCCGAAGCCTTTTCTTTGAATTCCCGCAGAATATCCACCAATCCGTCATTGATACGCATCGGCAAATAAGCCAACAACCGTGACCCCAGCCGTACTCGTTGCAATTCCGCATATTTCTCTCCTTCCGGTCGTTCGAGATTTGCCTTCTGCTTGCGTACCGCCATCCGATACACCGCATCCAAAATATTCTGAAGCGTCTTATTCTGACTCATCAGCGCATCGCCCCCTGTAATCAGAATATCCCGCAACTGTGTATCCTCTTCAAAATAAGTCATCAACCGGCGCAACTTACGATCCCATGACTCCTTCGGGCGTAAAGACTCAAACTCGAAATTCAATCGTTCGCTTTGGAAATCATACATCCGCTGGCAAGAAGCACAAAGTCCCCCGCAAGCCCTTCCCATCGTGTCAGGAATGAGAATAGCCACCTCCGGATACCGGCGATGAATATTATGTCCGTCCGGCAGAAGCCATCCCGCAGCATTAGGTTTACCAACCTCCACAATATCCTCCTTTTCCCACGCACGAATATTTCCATACGTCTCCACCAATCGTGGCGAATACAGAATATAACTCCGGATAGCCTCATCATTATACCCATATCCTGTAATATTGAGTAGCGATAAATAATAAGGAGTCGCAAAAAACGGCATTCCCTTCTTCCGTGCCCGATAAAGCAAATACATCGTCTCCGAAGAAAGAGAATTCCCCAGGAACCGATTCAGTTCTCCCGGACTCTTCACAGCCATCGCCAAGTGAAAGCGGAAATCATTCCACCACTCACTTACCAACCTGTATTTCTCCTCATAACTCATTCCTTCCTCAAAGTGGAAACGAACCGAAGGCTTCGACTTCCTGTTCTCAATCTTCTGAATCAGCAAGTGCAACATCCGCTCCTTATTTTCATCCCGTATCTCCCGTACCTCTTCATCCAGTCCGGTTTCCCACCGGTCATTCCGACTTTTGATACGCTGCGGTGACGGCAAAGGCACAACTTCTCCCTTCAACCGTTTAAACATCTGAAAAATTTCAATAAACAAATCCGTCGGCATCTCCATATTCTCCAACGTCCCCGTCAGAAACTCATAAAGCAGCCGAATAGTCTGTACTGACATATCCTGTCCCGTAGACAGTTCATGGACATTCTGCCCATCATAATGGAGTAAGAGTCGAATTTGCTCCCTCGCCTCCTCCGCAGCTTCGTTTTCTATCCTGCAAGTCTCTAACAACCGCAGTATTCCAGTCTTGAAATCCTCAACAGTAGAGCTCTTATCCGCTATCTCCACTATCTCCGGAATCTCCTGACCATAGATTTGTTTCAACTGTGAAAAAGTAAGTGTAAGCATTTTCTTTTGTTTCATAAGCAATCTATCAATTTTTAAATTATATAATAAGCATTTTAAGTTTGAACGACCTCCCTTCCCCCGAACTATATGTCTCAAATCCCGAACAGCATCTCATCCCCTAAGTATCCTCCATCCATAACCTACCAACATAATCATCAAAGCGCAACATAATACACAATCACACCGCATAGCACTCTACACTGCATAGCACTCCACGCCGCATGGCCTCCCGGCCTCGTCTGCACGGCGTCAAGCGGAGGTTTCATTCCCGGCGTTAAGAAGGGCAGACTGTTTGAGCGAAGCGAGTTTCTGCCCTTTAGCCGGGGATGAGACCGGAGTAGCCGGGCAGACGCAGCCTTGATTTTTTCTTTTTGGTACTTTTTCTTTTGTATCAAGACAAAAGAAAAAAGTACATAAAGATAACAAAAAAAGCGGAAGTACAAAACCCCCGCTTTCTCTATCATATTAATCTTTACGCTTTTCTAACATTTAACGCGACTTATTTTTTTGTTTCCGTGTCGTCATCCTTCCGTTTCGGTTCCTTCTTGGCAAGTAGAACGATATTATACACATAATCCGTCATCCACTGCTCCGAGTATCCCAGACGCTCTTTGTATTGGCGGATAGCCGCAGCCGTCTTATGCACATCATCCGCTTTCCATACCATTTTGGTGCAAACATCATGCACCGTCTTCTGCGTCATGCCATACAGAGCCTTTTTAAAGATCGACGGCATACGGAACTTCCACTGCATCAGATTTCCCATCAACATCATCAGATCATTAGAAAATCCCTGATACATGAATAAATAAGATTGAATATCATTTTGAGTGCGGCAGTTACGTTTCACGGAAGCGTCGATTTCCTTGAAGAAATTCTCATTCAGCCCATAATCCTGCATCAGCATTTTGCGTGACGCAGACTTTTCGGCCAATCCCAGTTTACCGTTTTGAGTAGGCACTTTAAACAAACGTTTGAAGTTAGCTACGTCCGGCAAGAATCGGATATTGGTGATACCTAGGTTTGTGGCGATCACTGACTGGAAATACACCCGGGTCAGTGAAATGAAATCTTCTACATTGCCGACTTTCGTTTCATCGGATTTTTTCTTGAATAAACCAAATAAGCCCATTGTTATATTTACAATTTTACAATTTACAATTTACTATTTGAGTGCGTGGAAGGTATATAATATAACTACCATCTGTCAATTTCCGTGCAAAGGTACAAAAACAGTTGGTTTTCACCAACATTCCAAGTCCTTTTCGATGTCCGGCATAGACTCTTTCTTAAAAACAGGACTTTGGATGCCGGCTTTCTTTTGCGCCCGGTAATCATTTAACAGGCGGATCGCATATTTTCCAAGGAAGAGGATAGCGATCAGATTGCAGATAGCCATTAACGCCATAGTGACATCTGCCAAGCTCCATACCATATCCAATGTGGCAAGTGAACCGAAGAGCACCATACCGCCCACTAATATCCTGTAACCATGAAGCACCCACTTCCGGTGAGTGATAAAGCGGATATTGGCCTCCCCGTAATAATAATTTCCCAGAATACTGCTGAAAGCGAAAAAGAAAAGAGCTACAGCAACGAAGACACTGCCCGAAGAACCGATCTCGTTCGTCAATGCCTGTTGAGTCAACTGCACCCCATTGGTCGATCCATCCAGCGGAGCACCACTAAACAGAATGATAAAAGCCGTACAAGTACAAATCAATAATGTATCCGTAAATACTGCCAAAGTCTGTATCAATCCTTGTTTCGCGGGATGACTGACATGAGCTGTGGCAGCCGCATTCGGAGCCGATCCCATACCGGCCTCATTGCTGAAGAGCCCTCTCTTGATACCTTGCATCAATGCCATGCCGACTCCTCCTGCCAGTGCCTGTTCCCAACCAAAAGCATGACTGACAATCAGCGCGATGACGCCCGGTAAATGAGTGATATTGAGTATAACGATCACCAGCGCCAGTCCCACATATCCCAATGCCATAACCGGCACGATAATGCTGCTGACACGGGCAATGCGTTGAATACCTCCGAAGATGATAACCAACGTCAGTAATGTCAGTACCCCTCCCAATATAATATGATTGACCCCGAAAGCATGCTCCGCAGCAGCACAGATGGTATTGCTCTGTACAGAATTGAAAGCAAAACCGAAAGTGATGCTTATTAATATGGCAAAAAGCATTCCCATCCACGGTTGTTTCAATCCCTTCTTCATATAATAAGCAGGACCTCCGATGAATGAATCCTTTCCGCGTATTTTGTATAATTGCCCTAAGGTAGACTCGATGAAAGCACTCGAAGCCCCTAACAGTGCGATGACCCACATCCAGAAAATAGCTCCGGGACCGCCGATAGCGATGGCGGTAGCCACTCCCGCAAGATTTCCCGTACCCACACGGCTGGCGATAGAGATAGCGAATGCCTGAAAAGAAGATACATGTTTCTCTCCCTGCTTCCCTTTGCCCGCAGATTCGCTTAACAGTACGATCATTTCGCGAATCATGCGGAATTGTACGAAGCGTGTCCGTATGCTGAACCAGACAGCACATCCCAATAACATGATAATCAGAATATAGGTCCAGAGTATGTCGTTAATCTCGTTGATAAAAGTCATAGTTAAGTATTAAGTATCAAGTATTAAGTATTGTTTGTGGTTATTCGTTTTTTATTCGGAAGTAGAATTTATGATTTTCGAATACGGGTTCCACAATATCATAACGAACAAATTTGGCGAGCAGATGTTCAGCGGCACGTCGTGAAAGTCCGGTTTGGCGACAGTAGCGGTTGAGTGAGAGTAAAGTGCCATGCTCCAGTTGTTCGAGCAGGAGTTGTTCACGTTCGGTATAACGGATCAGTTCGCCACGGGGGCTGTCGCTTTGTTGCCATACACGGAGGTGTATAGGTGTTGCCAGAATATTTTCATCCTTGATGCGGAGATAGGCTAGAGGTTTTCCGGTTTCGTCTTTGGCGTAAACAGGTTTATGCGGAGTTTCTTCGATGGTCGCTACCAACACTTGCCGTCCCTCCACTATATATGTTTGCAATGTGTATTCCACTTCCGGTACGCAATAAAGTTGTGCGGCGGCTTCAATCATATATTTTTCTTCTTCGGAGCGTACTCCCGCGATTTTTCCATTGTCTTTTACGCCAATAAGTAATCTTCCTCCGTCCGTGTTGGCAAAAGCCGAGAGTGTTTTGGCAATTTTGCGTGCGTCGGAAATTTCGAATTTAAAGTCCTGTTGCTGGTGCTCCCCTTCAGCAATCAATGCATGTATATAATCGGTATCTGTAAGCAGTTTCATGGCTACAAAGGTAGGTAAAAATGGTGAAAAGCCCCTTTTTTAGATATTTTTCGAAGATTATTTCAAAAAAAATATTGATTTTATGCTTTTATTTCGGGAAACAGTGTATTTTTGCGGCACATTATTAACGAAAAAAATAAAAGGATTATGAAAGAATTGGTAGAAAAGGTAGCAGCTCTGTATGCTGACTTCTCAAAAGATGCTAACGCACAGATCGAAAACGGTAACAAAGCAGCAGGAACTCGCGCTCGTAAAGCTTCTTTGGAAATCGAAAAAGCAATGAAAGAATTCCGTAAAGCATCTTTGGAAGCTTCTAAGAAATAATTTAGAAGACTACTAAGATATCGGAAAGAGGCTGTCTAAACTTGTTAGACAGCCTCTTTTATTATAATACATGAAAATATATATACGAACTTTAAACTTCTTCGCACACCACCATTTTCATCCCTTGATAAACAACTATAATTTTGTGCAGCGTCGTTGTTCCGATTGCTTTTTGCACCGTTTCACTGGCGGCATAGCGGTTGGCTTGTGTGATAGCCTCTTGTCGGAGTTGCTCCACCTTTTCATCACTATCCTTTCCTTTGGCATACTTCAGTTCGATAATGTAAGAATGGAGCATGTCTTTGTATATATCCAGTAAGGGAAACATGAAAATATCGGCATATCCTTCCTGATTCTCCTGTTCGGAGATGGGGCGATAGAAACGGTTCTGTGCGGTCATAGCCAACGTAAATCCATGTACGTATGCTTCGCCTTTTTGCTTGTCTCTCTGGGAAGAATATCGGTGCAGACATTCGGCGATATAGTCGAAGTAGGCTTTCCAGTCGCCACGATAAGCCATAGCGGATGCCAGTTTCCCTTTTTCCCAGTTGTCAAAGCGGAGGTCCGCTTCGTTGTAAGTATCTAGTAAGTAACTGTACAGTTGCTCACGTACTACTTGATTGGGAATGGTCAATAATGTCTTGCCTCGTTTAGTACCGCTGATAGTCAACATTCCGAAATAGAATAATAGGCTGATAAAGTTATCCGGTTCTGCAATTGTTTCGGCAGGGAAGCCAGTTTTCAATTCACCGGTGATGTATCCTTGTTGCACCAATGTCTGGATGGTCGAGGCGCCATGAGCAAATTCTTTGTCTTTGCGGATCAACATTCGTAGTTTGTTGTAATCCACGCGGATGTTTTCTTCTACCATATTGCGTGGCATATAGCCTCTGTTTCGGATGTAATTATCCACAAAGTAGAGTACCATATTGGAGTTGTACATTGTAGTACCACCATAACTTTGTTCTGCAAAACAGTAATTATCATACCAAGGCTTCATAGCTTCTATCAGCTCGTCGGTAGAGTGGTGAAACTGGCAGGTAGTGGCATAATAATCCAGCATTGCGCGCACCTCTTCTTCGTTGAATCCGGTCATTTCATTAAATTCCGGAGAGAGCGAATAATTGGTGCCGATATTGAATCCGCTGGTGAGATCGTTCATTGTAACGGGGCTGACACCTGTCACGAAGCAACGTTTGATAGTGGAGTCCGTGCCTGCTTTCACCGTATCGAAGAAGCTGCGCAGATAACTAGTTCCGTATGTCTCGCTCTTGTAATCTTCCAGACAGGAAGGTTCTGATAAGATTTTGTTTGTAAAATGGTCGTATTCATCAATGAACAGATAAATCTGCTGATTGGTCTTGATACATTCTTTATATAGATAATCCAGTTGCTCTATGGCTCCCTTTTTCTTATTCATTTCTTCCTTTATCCCTTCGGGAAGATATTGCGCATAGACATCGCAGAAAAAGTTGAATTCAGTGTTGCAATGTGCGTCCAATGATTGCCGGTAACTATTCAATTCGGCATTAACTACGGCAAAGTTCAGATAAATGATGAGATATGAATTTCGTTCGGGAGTGGGATGTTTTCCTATGTACAGGTCGCCATACCATTTCTCAAACTTGTCCGCTTCTAATATGTTATAATAATGGTGGAGCATGGAGATCGTTAAGCTCTTTCCGAACCTTCGCGGACGAATGTAAAAGAAATACTTGTTCGCATTCTCTATGAGAGGGATATAATGCGTTTTGTCTACGTAATAACAGTCGTCTTCGCGGACATCGATAAAGTTCATCATTCCGTACGGAATACGTTTGCGCTTTACTGGTTGGTTCATAACTCTTTCATTTTCTCACAAAAGTAACAATAAAAATGAATATTGATGGATGGCAGTTATATAAATGATAGAATATCTTTAGTAGTCTCAATGCCATTATTGCTTATAGTGGGAAAGCGGATTTGCTCTTCTTTAGTGTGGAAACCCGTAATGTTGAAAAGTGGATAGCTGAAGAAAAATAGATAATACAAAAAAAGCGGCTCGTTGCAATGAGTCGCCTTTTATTATAATACATGAAAATATATACGAATTTTAAACTTCTTCGCACACCACCATTTTCATCCCTTGATAAACAACTATAATTTTGTGCAGCGTCGTTGTTCCGATTGCTTTTTGCACCGTTTCACTAGCGGCATAGCGGTTGGCTTGTGTGATAGCCTCTTGCCGGAGTTGCTCTACCTTTTCGTCACTATCCTTTCCTTTGGCATACTTCAGTTCGATAATGTAGGAATGGAGCATGTCTTTGTATATATCCAGTAATGGAAACATGAAGATGTCGGCATATCCTTCCTGATTCTCCTGTTCGGAGATAGGGCGATAGAAACGGTTCTGTGCGGTCATAGCCAACGTAAATCCATGTACGTATGCTTCTCCTTTTTGCTTGTCTCTCTGGGAAGAATATCGGTGCAGACATTCGGCGATATAATCGAAGTAGGCTTTCCAGTCGCCACGATAAGCCATAGCGGATGCCAGTTTTCCTTTTTCCCAGTTGTCAAAGCGGAGGTCCGCTTCGTTGTAGGTATCTAATAAGTAACTGTACAATTGTTCACGTACTACTTGATTGGGAATAGTCAACTTCGTTTCTCCTTCTAAAGTCCCACTGATAGTCAACATTCCGAAATAGAATAATAGGCTGATAAAGTTATCCGGTTCTGCAACTGTTTCGGCTGGAAAACCTGTTTTTAGTTCTCCGGTGACATATCCTTGTTGTACCAATGTCTGGATGGTAGAGGCGTCATGAGCAAATTCTTTGTCCTTGCGGATCAACATTCGTAGTTTGTTGTAATCCACGCGGATGTTTTCTTCTACCATATTGCGTGGCATATAGCCTCCATTTCGGATGTAATTATCCACAAAGTAGAGTACCATATTGGAGTTGTACATTGTAGTACCGCCATAACTTTGTTCTGCAAAACAGTAGTTGTCATACCAAGGTTTCATAGCTTCTATCAGCTCGTCGGTAGAGTGGTGAAACTGGCAGGTAGTGGCATAATAATCCAACATTGCGCGCACCTCTTCTTCGTTGAATCCGGTCATTTCATTAAATTCCGGAGAGAGCGAATAATTGGTGCCGATATTGAATCCGCTGGTGAGATCGTCCATCGTGACGGGGCTGACACCAGTCACGAAGCAACGTTTGATAGTGGAGTCCGTGCCTGCTTTCACCGTATCGAAGAAGCTGCGCAGATAACCGGTTCCGTGTGTTTCGCTTTTATAATCTTCGAGGCAGGCAGGTTCTGATAAGATTTTATTTGTAAAATGGTCGTATTCATCAATGAACAGATAAATCTGTTGATTGGTCTTCACACATTCTTTATATAGATAATCCAGTTGTTCTACGGCTCCCTTTTTCTTATTCATTTCTTCCTTTATTCCTTCGGGAAGATATTGCGCATAGACATCGCAGAAGAAATTGAATTCAGTGTTGCAATGTGCGTCCAATGATTGCCGGTAACTATTTAATTCGGCATTAACTACGGCAAAGTTCAGATAAATGATGAGATATGAATTTCGTTCGGGAGTGGGATGCTTTCCTATGTACAGGTCGCCATACCATTTCTTAAACTTGTCCGCCTCTAATATGTTATAATAATGTCGGAGCATGGAGATCGTTAAGCTCTTTCCGAACCTTCGTGGGCGAATGTAAAAGAAATACTTGTTCGCGTTCTCTATAAGCGGGATATAATGTGTCTTGTCCACGTAATAACAGTCGTCTTCGCGGACATCGATAAAGTTCATCATTCCGTACGGAATACGTTTGCGCTTTACTGGTTGGTTCATAACTCTTTCATTTTCTCACAAAAGTAACAATAAAAAATGAATATTGATGGATGGCTGTTATATAAATGATAGAATATCTTTGGAACTATCCGGGTGGTAATAGCGAGAATACTTGTATCTTTATTGTCGAATAAATTAATAAATTGAGAAATGTTGAAAGTAGTAACATTTATGAAGCAGGTAGCCATGGGGCTACAGGTGGAGGGAAACTTCGGTACTGCGCATGTTTATCGTAGCAGTCTGAATGCCATCATTGCTTATTGTGGGGAAGAAGATTTGCTTTTTAGTGAAGTAACTTCGGAGTGGCTGAAGGGATTCGAAGTTTACCTTCGCAGTCGTGGTTGTAGCTGGAACACCGTTTCCACTTATCTGCGTACGTTTCGTGCGGTTTACAATCGTGCCGTCGATCTTGGGAAAGCTCCTTATGTACCTCATCTGTTCCGCTCTGTTTATACCGGTACTCGTGCCGATCATAAACGTGCGTTGTGTGATGACGATATGAAGAAGGTGTTTGCCAAATTGTCTCGTACATCAGGTGTGCCATTTGCTGTATGTCAGGCGCAAGAGTTGTTCATTCTGATGTTTTCGCTTCGTGGTATGCCGTTTGTCGATCTCGCTTATTTGCGTAAGAGTGATTTGCGTGATAACGTAATAACGTATCGCAGACGTAAGACAGGACGACCATTGTCGGTGACATTGACTCCCGAAGCGATGATCTTGGTGAAGAAGTATATGAATCGTGATCCTTCTTCTCCTTATTTATTTCCATTGTTGAAAAGCCGTGAAGGAACCAAAGAGGCGTATCGCGAATATCAGTTGGCATTGCGCAGCTTTAACCAACAGTTGATGTTGCTAGGTGAATTATTGGGATTATCCGATAAGTTGAGCTCGTACACCGCCCGCCATACTTGGGCTACGACAGCTTATTATTGTGAAATTCATCCGGGCATTATTTCCGAAGCGATGGGACATTCGTCTATCACTGTGACGGAGACTTATTTGAAACCTTTCCGGAGTAAGAAAATTGATGAAGCAAATAGACAAGTTCTTGACTTTGTGAAACGCTCTGTTGTAGGTGTAAATGCTTGAAAATTACTCTGTTACTTTGTAGGTAACGGGAATGAATATCGGTGCAAATATGAGCATATTTCTTAAAACAACCAAACGAAATCATACATTTTTTCTAATAAACTACTCAAA